>DASYHQ010000062.1 GCA_035998445.1 Tepidisphaeraceae bacterium
ACGCTCGCTTGACTCTGCTGGATCGCTCGACGAACCGCCTCAGTCGTGGTGGCGCAGCCGTGGAGTAGTTGTCCCATAGTTCCTGCTTGTTGATGGCCAGCGGTCGTGTGCCATCATACCATGGGACTGTACACCTAGAGCGTGTTGATTAAGAAAGGAGCGATCGCTCCGGCCCCTCTCCCGGTACGCCGGGGGAGGCTGGGAGGGGGTCTTCACGAACTGCTGACCCCTTTGGTCATGGGGGCATCACCCCCTCCCAACCTCCCCCATGCGTACATGGGAGAGGGGCCGGAGCGCGGCTATGTCCGTCTTAAGAAAAGCCCTTTCAGAATGACGAATCGCGCAGTCCTTGCGTCAAGTGCATAGGGCCGGGCGTGTCATCCTACTTCGCGGCCGTCAGTTGCTGGGCGGCCTCGTCCCAGCCGCCACCGAGGGCCTTGTAGAGCGCGACGAGGTTGGCCGAGACCTGCGCTTCACTGCGGGCCAACGCATCCTGCGAGTTGAACAGAGCCTGCTGGGCCTGAAGCACGTCGAGGAAGTCGCCGAGGCCCCGTTCGTAGAGTTGCTGCGACAGCGACACGGCCCGCTGGTTGGACGACACCGCGCTCGCCAGCCGCCGGCGGCGCGATTGCTCGCGGTCGAAGGCGGTCAGGGTGTTCTCGACATCTTCGAGGCTGGTCAGCACGGCCTGTTCGTAGTTGGCGACGGCCTGCTCCTGGATCGCGTTCTGCACGTCCACCTGCGACCTTATGCGCCCGCCGGCGAAGACGTTCCAGCTGATGCTCGGACCGACGTTCCAGAAGATGCTGTCGGCGTCGCCCCAAGAGCTGAACTCGCTGCTCTGCAGGCCCAGTGATCCCACGAGCGAGAACTTCGGGAAGTACTCGGCGATCGCCTGACCAATGCGCGCCGTGGCGGCGGCCAGCTGGCGCTCGGCGCGGCGGATGTCGGGCCGGCGGCGCAACAGTTCGCTCGGCAGGCCGATCGGCACCTCGACGGCCGATCCGGGGATCGGCTTCACCTCGGCCAGCTCGTCGGCGAGCGCGCTGGGGTCTTGGCCCAGCAGCACGCCCAGGCGGTGCAGGTACTGCCGTTGCTGCGTCTGAAGCGGCGGCAACTGGGCGGCGGTCGTCTCCACCTGCGCCTCGGCCCGGGCGACGTCGAGGTCGCTACTCAGGCCGGCCTGGAAGCGCGACTGCGTCAGCTCGAGCGTGTCCTGCTGCACCTTCAGATTGGCTTCGGTGGTCAGGATCGTCTGCTGGATGCCGCGGTACTGCACGTAGTTGTTGGCGACGTCGCCGAGCAGGGTGAGCAGGACGTCGTTGCGGTCCTCTTCCACCGCCTGCAGTTCCGCGACGGCGGCCTGCACGGCCCGGCGGGTGCCGCCGAAGACGTCTAGCTCCCAGGCGGCGTCGAACCCGGCCTGCCAGAAGTCGGCCTCGCGATCGGGCGCGAAGTTGACGGCGGTGCCACCCCCACTGTTGCCACCAGTGCCCGTGCCCACGCCCGTCGCGGCGGTGCCCCCTTCGATGTTCAGCGAACGGCTCGACCGTTGATACGACGCGCCGCCCGTCACGTCCGGCAGGTACGCCGATCGTTCCACACCCACGCGGGCGCGGGCCTCGCGCACGCGGGCCTGGGCCTGCCGCACGTCGAGGTTGGCGACGATCGCGCGGTCAACGAGCGAGTCGAGCTGCGAGTCGTTGAACGTCGTCCACCAGCGCGACACGATCGGCTGGGTCGTGGGCTTCGTGGATGGCTGGGTTGAGCTGGCGTCGAACGGCCGCTGGGCATCGAAGGCGCCCTTCACCTTCGTCTCCGGGCGTTCATAGTTCGGGCCGACGGTGCAACCGGCGGCGACAATGGCGAGCGGGGCAACCAAGGCAAGGCGGCGAAGGTAGGCGGCAGCGTGCATGAGCGTTATTCCTGTGTCCGGTGAAGCGGTCGAAATCATTATTGACTGGCTAGTCGGTTTTGACCACTGGCCGGCTCGTATTATCCCGCGGGCTAATTAAATCTTCGATAAACACGTCCATCTGCTGCCCCACGTAGATGTTGCGTAACGCGTTGCGATCAAAGGAATAAAGCACCTGAAGCACGCGTGTATCAACGCGTTCGCTGCTCTCGCCGGTGAGGGAGCGTTTGGGGACGACGTAGGGTTCGATGCGGACGAACTGCAGGTCGGTCTTCAACTGACTGTTGCCGCGCACGCTCGCGGTGGCCCGGGCGCGTGGGTCGACGCGCCAGGCGTCGTTTTCGTCGACATCGACGCGCACGTGAAGCGTCCGCACGTCGCCGATGAGCATCAGGGGCGTCGCCAGCACGCCGGCCGGCGCGAACTCGCCCGCCCGCACCTTCACCTGCAGCACCTGCCCGTCAACCGGCGCCCGCACGATCCGGCGGTCCAGTTCGACCTTCAGCTGCGCGATCGACGCGTCAGCCGCCGACACTTGCGCCTGGGCTTGGGCAACGCTCGCCTCAGCGATGTCCGTCGCGAACCGCCGGCGGTCGAGTTCTTCCTTCGTCACCGCCCGCACGTCGCCGATCGCCTGGTACAACTCGAACTGGTTCCGCGCGTCGGCCGCGGTGGCCTGGGCTACCTCCACGTTGGCTTGGCGGGTCTTCAGGTCGGCCTCGCGCACGAGCAGTTCGGCCTGTAGGTCGCGCAGATCGATGAGGAAGAGCGGATCGCCTCGCTTCACGTCGTCGCCCACCTTCACCTTCATCTCGCTCACCACCCCCGCGACCGGCGTGCCGACGGCGATGTTTTCGGTGCTGGCCTCCACCAGCCCCGCCCCGGCCACGTAGGCCTCGAACGGCGCCTGCGCCGGTGGCGCGATCGGCTGGCTCACCGCCGGCTCCTGGCTGCCCGTGACCACGGTGTAGATCGCGAACACCACACCGACGACGGCGAGGAGCGGGAGGAGGAATTTGCGAAACATGACGGGCTCCGATTTTGGATTCAATGTTCCAACTGTTCGGCCGACTCCACGACCTTCACGACCTGCCCGTCGTTCATCTGCGCAATCCGGTCGCCGAACTCGAAGATGCGGGCGTCGTGGGTGACGATGATGAGTGAGCGTCCCTCGCCGAGCGCGACCTCGCGCAGCAGTTCCATCACCTTGTGGCCGGTCTGGGCATCCAGCGCGCTGGTCGGTTCGTCGCAGACGATCAGCTTGGGGCCGTGGACGAGCGCCCGGGCGATCGCGACGCGTTGCTGTTGTCCACCAGACAGTTGCGCGGGCAGCGACGCCGAGCGGTCACCGAGGCCGACGCGGTCGAGCATGGCGCGGGCGCGGTCGACGGCCTCCTTGCGCTTCACGCCGTTAATCAGCAACGGCACCGCGGCGTTCTCGGCGGCCGACAGGGTGGGCAGCAGGTTGAAGGCCTGGAAGACGAATCCGATCGTCTGCCCGCGGTACTTCGTCTTGGTGCGTTGGCCCATGTGCTTGAAGTCGTGCCCGAAGACTGCGCACTGGCCGTCGTCCTGATCGAGGATGCCCGCGATCACGCTGATGAGCGTCGTCTTCCCGCACCCGCTGGGCCCGACGAGCATCATCAGCTCGTTGGCGCGCACGTCGAGGTTAATGCCGCGCAGCGCCGTGACGACCGCCGACCCACTGCCGTAGGTCTTGACGACGCCGGTGCATCGCACGGCCAGAGTTTGTTCGGTCGCAAGGGTCATGGAACGCGTTTTTGAACTTCAACATATAGCCGCCGGCTTGCCGGTGGTCTTCTCTTCAATTGAACCAAGACCACGGGCAAGCCCGTGGCTATGTGTTTCCCATCTCAACTCTTGAACACCACCGCCGGCTCCAGGCGCAGCACGCGGACCGCGCCCAGCAGTCCCGCGATCAGGCAGCAGACGAACACCGCCACGCCGCCGGCGACGGTGATCTGCCACGACATCTGAAACGCCAGCCCCGCCTTGGAGAACAACATGCCAGCCGCCGCCGCCCCACCCAGGCCAATGCCGTAGCCGAGGCCTGCGACCACCAGCACCTGCACCAGCAGCATGCGCAGGATCGTGAGCCGGTCGGCCCCCATCGCCATCAGCGCCGCGAAATGGCGGAGGTTGTCGAGCACGAAGCTGAAGAACGTCTGCCCCGCCACCAGAATGCCGATCGCCATCCCCATCGCCACCGTAATGCCAAAGTTGATCAGGATGCCCGTCTTGTTCAGAATCCACCACATCGTTTGATCCTCGAACTGGTCGCTCGTCAGCGCGCGGTGGCCGGTGTTGTCGAAGATGCGCTGCGCGACGGCCGCCACGTCCGCGCCCGGCTTCACCTTCACCAGCACGTACTGCAGCGTCTTGCGCTGATCGGTATAGACGAACTTCGCCCGGCTATACGTCGTGTAAAGCACCGGTTCCCAGAAGAACTCCGTGCTCGAGCGATACGTGCCGACGACCACCACCTCGTAATCGTTCAGCGTGATGCGATCGCCCACCTTCACCGCCGGGCTGCCGGGGGTGCGGTCCAGCCGGACCGGCGCCTCGACGTTCATCAGCACGCCACGGTCTCGCCGCAGATCCGCCATCGTGCCTTCCACCATAATGGGTGGCCCACCGGTCAGCGTGGCGTCGTCCAGACCAATCAGCCGCACGTTGCGCCGCGTGCCGTCGGCCATCTGGGCGTTCACGAAGTTTTTATACAACGGCACCGCCCACTGCACGCCCTCCACCCCGCGTACGCGCCCGAGGGCCGTCTCGAGCATCGGCTTGATGTCTTCTGTAAACTCGACCTGCTCGTCCATCACCCAAAGGTCGGCCACGTCCGTATCGCGCACCCATGCCCCGGTGCGATGGGCGAAGCCGACCAGGATGGACGCCTGATTGGTAATCAGCAGCGCCGCAAACGCCACCCCCGCCACCAGCGCGATGTACTTCAGGCGATCGCCGACCAGCATTTTCAAAGCGACCCAGTTCATAACATCTCACGCGTAACGGACGAACGATTTATCACACCTAGTTATAGTCACGCCAACCCAGCCTGCCGTTACATTTGAAAACGACCGCGACGTCCCAGCCGCGCCCCTCCACCGTTCGTCCGAGAATATCCCGCGCCCACCGCCGCCAATCGGCCCCGACCTGCGACGTCCCCTCGCGTCAACCGGATTGGATGCGCTGCAAACGTGGTTGTCAGTCTCGATCCTATGTTCAAGCAGCTCCTGTAGTGGCGACGCCTGCGTCGCGGTCGACGCGAAGCGTCGAACCACGCCGGACTTCAGGGTTGCGCCCCGACCGCGACGCAGGCGTCGCCACTACAGGATGATGACGGAAACCATCTCGAGACACAGCAGGTTGTCACGCGTTCCAACCGAGTTTTGCACGTGGGAAAACCGAGTTTGCACCGATGCCAATTGCGCTTGCACCGATAACAACCGGGTTTGCACCGATGCCAATCCAGTTTGCACCGATGCCAATCCAGTTTGCACCCATGACAACCCGCTTTGCACCGATGACAACCAGGTTTGCACCGATGACAATCGAGTTTTCACCGATGCAAACTGAGTTTGCACCGATGCCAATCGAGGTTGCACCGATGCCAATCGGGTTTGGCATCGCCTGAATTCGGGAT
>DASYHQ010000063.1 GCA_035998445.1 Tepidisphaeraceae bacterium
GGCTGACGGGGCTCCGGCTTCCTTCTGTGACATGTATTCCTTCCGATTGAGATAAGTTCCTGAGTGGTATTCCCGATGTGCTGTAATATTCGTCACGATCGGACCCTCGCATTAGGCGACGGGGCAATTTTCTAATGCACCCCACTTATCGGACAGGCGGAGAAGTCTGCCGGACGCTGAAACACGCCGGCGACGCGTAAGAATCCTGAGCGGATGTGAAACGAAGGGCCAGGGGGGACGCCGCATTCTTCGGGACGACGTGAGTTTTAGGTTGCGCGAACATCCGCCGCATCCTTTCAACGCGAAAAGTTGACGGGCACGGCGGAGACGTTTTGCCGGCCGCTGGGTCGGCGGTAGGAAGCGACGGGTTCACCGGGGAGGCTGAACGTGCCTAGTTCGAACGCGAAGATCAGTTATAGCGACGCGAAAGCCGGCCCGTACACCGAGATTGACGGTGCCTATCTCGTAGCTCTTCCCGCAAATGGGCGGCGGCGGCGGCGGCGCACTGGATCGCGCGGGAGCCGGGGCAGATCACCTTTGCTTACCCAACCAAGCGCTTCCAGCGTATCGATTCGATGACACGTAAGGCTCAATACTGGCGTGTGACGTGCGAAGACGGGCCCGACCCAGCGTGGGTAGGTCACCCGCAAAGTCCTGGCCGCATCGGCGACGATGAGCCAATTGCGACGATCCAACTTAGCGGCGCTCCGTTTATTCCGGGCAAAGATGAATGAATGCCGGTGTATACCAGTCCTTGCACGCGATCGGTGAGGCGAGCGCACCATACACGCTGGCCCCGTCCCCGTCCTCTTGGCCGCCGACGCTAGTTCAGATTCGTCGTTCGCTGCGGCACGATGATCAACGCGAGGTCGGCCTGTGCGACCTTGTTCAGGTTCTGGATCAGCTCCTCGTAGGTGTCACCCAGTACTTGGGGGGCAGCGACGATGATGGCGTCGACCTTGTTGCGCGGGGTGCC
The DNA here is from genome assembly GCA_035998445.1 of Tepidisphaeraceae bacterium. Lineage (NCBI taxonomy): Bacteria > Pseudomonadati > Planctomycetota > Phycisphaerae > Tepidisphaerales > Tepidisphaeraceae > Tepidisphaeraceae bacterium. The sequence continues at coordinate 977 of DASYHQ010000063.1, forward strand.
GCGGCACAGCCGGTCGAGCTCCGCGAACTTGTCGGTTGTGACGCTGAGGTCCCGGGTGTACGAGGCGGCCCTCGTCGCTTTGTGTGGCATGGGCGGCAGAATATCACATCCCGCCCAACCAGAACTCTGCTTGGCCGATCCTGCAGTTCCTCGCGCGCTACGGTTGGTCACGCCACAGGGAGTCGTGACAATCTTCGTAGGCCCCTAAGCCCTTCTATGTGGGCGCGCATTGTCAGGGGCTACAAGGAACCTTTAGGCGCTCGACGCACGTTATAAACAATAACGACCCATGCAAACTCCCTTGTTCAATTGGCGATGGCTGATCCCGCTGCCGGCAACCCTGTTTCTCTCTGGCTGCGTGTTTGCGCCGAGGGCGGCGAAAATTGAACAGGATCGCGTCACGCAGGCCGGAAGGGCATACGCGGCAAGTCGATCGGCGCGGGTGGTGGCCAACCTGCCTGTCGGTCAAACTGAAATCACCTGGCGTGAAGTGCTGGGTCGCGCACTGCTGGCCAGCGGGGAGCTGGAGGCAGCCTACTACGAGTGGGCGATGGCGGTGACACAAATCGATCAGAAGGGGACGTGGCCGCAGCAACCACTTGAGCTCGGCTTCGACTACATGTTTTCCGCCGAGCGGATGAAGACATTAGACCGCATGACGTTCTCCGCCGGGCTGATGGACGCGACGGGGCTCCCGAACAAAGCGTACCAAGACGCGAAAGTTGCCTGGCGCGACGCAGAGGCGGCGGGGGAACGGTTCAGGCAGGCGAAATTCGAACTTCAGCGGAAGGTGCTGTCGGCATGGGCGGATTATGCCCTGCAGGCCGAGAAGGTCCGGGTGCAGGAAGAGAACGTCCGGCTGCTGCGACTCGTGAGCGAGACCGCCGGCGCGCGGGTGCGGGCGGGTGCGCCTCAGCAAGATCTGCTGCGAGCGCAAGTCGAACTGAAGCAGGCAGAGAACGAACTGTCGACTATGAGGTCGGAAGTGCAGAGGCAGCGCGCGACACTGAACGCGCTGCTGGTGAGGCCGGCCGAGTCGCCGCTCCCACCCCCGGTGCGGTTGCCAGAGCCGCGGCCGCTGATCGCAGACGATTCAGCCCTGCTGGCGATGGGAGTGCGAAACAACCCGGAGCTGGCGGCTTTGGACAAGGACCAGCTGGCGCGCGAAGCGGCAATCGTGCGGGCAAGGTTGGATTACCAGCCGGAGATAAACCTCACGGCGGCCTTCACCGGTTCCATTTCGCAGACGGTCGGCGGGATGTTGGTGGTCCCGACGCGCCTGCCGGCTATCCGCGCGATGGTGCGCGAGGCACGATCGGACCTCCGACGGGTCGAAGCCATGGCGGATCAGGCTCGTTCGGACCGCGGGGCACAGTTTGCCGCGACGCTCGTGGCGCTGCGCGATGCCGAACGGCGGACGCGGGTGTTTGAAGCGGAAATCGTACCGCTCGCGACCCGAACGCTTGACCTTACACGTCGGGCGTACGCGAGCGGGTCAGCAACCTATCTGGACGTGATCGAGTCGCAACGCACGCTACTCGATGTGCGACTGATGGTGGCCGACGCCCGGGCGATGCGGGAGCGGATGCTGGCCGAGCTGGAGATGCTTGCCGGCGCAGACGTCGAAACCCTCGCCGAGGCCGTAAAGCCGGCCACGCAACCAACGTCACCGATGACCATGCGGACGAACGCAGTTAAGACCGTGATGGAGGCCCAGCCATGAGCAGTACTGAATCGACTAATAACGGACACGGCGACGAGCAGCCGAAGATCGCGCCGCGAGAGTTCGGCACCGACGCGACCCCTGAGATGGACCATGCGGTCGAACACGCCCGGCGGCGCTACGTCCGAAACGGCGGATGGAGGTCGACCGCGATCTTTGCGGCCGTCGCGGTCGGCGCGTTTGCGGTCGGTACCTATTGGGGTAGCGACGCTCTACGGATGGCCGGAATCTCTTCGCATCGGCATGACGAGGGCCCGTCCGTCGCCGCTTCAGGCCCGTCGTCTGCGCCCGTCATCGGGGCCAACCACGACGCGGGTGATGGGGGCAAGTCACTCTGGACCTGTTAGATGCACCCGCAGGTGATCCAGCCAGCTCCCGGCATCTGCCCGATCTGCCACATGGAGCTCACGCCGTTGAAGTCTGACGGTGCCGGCGGCGGGACCGTGAACATCGATCCGGTGATCGTCCAGAACATGGGTGTCCGCACCGCAGAGGTCCAGAAGGGTCCGATAGTCCAGAGCGTTCGGGTGGTGGGTTACCTGGAGGAGCCCGAACCGCTCCACCGGGACATCAATCTCCGCGTGAACGGGTGGATCGAGAAGCTTTACGCCAACGTCGACGGCATGTTGATCAAGGACGGGCAGCCCCTCTTCGACCTATACAGCCCTGAGCTCACCGTTGCCATCGACGAGATGATCTCGGCTGCCAAGCAGCTCAAGATCGCGCCGGAGGATGAGACCAGCAAAGCCCTGATCGACGCGTCACGACGCAAGCTGCTGCAGTACGGTCTGACCGACGGCCAAGTCACGGAACTCGGCAAGCTCGACGCCGCCCCACGGACGGTTCCGATCATCGCGCCAATCGGCGGGCACCTAACCGCGAAGATGGTGTACGAGGGTGCAGCCGTTAAGGCCGGGGACCTCGTTCTCAGGCTTGCTTCCCGGCACCGGATCTGGATCGATGCGCAGGTCCCCGAGCAGCAGATGCCGCTGCTGTCCGACGGCCAGCCGGTCCGGGCGACGCTCGTCTCACAGCCGGGAAAGGTGTTCGACGGGAAGCTATTGTTCGTTCACCCTCACCTCGATCCGAAGACGAGGACCGCACTGGCGCGGATCGAGATCGACAACCCGGACCTGCACCTGCGCCAAGGCATGTACGCGACGGTCGAGATCGCGGCCGATGATTACCGGGAGGCGACGGTCGTGCCCCGCGAGGCGGTGATCGACTCCGGTCGGCGGCAGCTGGCGTTCGTCGATCTTGGTGGCGGGCGGTTCGAGCCGCGCGATCTCAAGCTCGGGCTCAGTGGGCAAGACGACACGGTCGAGGTCTTGGAAGGGGGTCAAACCGGGCGAGCGGGTCGTGACGTCCGGTCAATTCCTTCTCGACAGCGAGAGCCGGATGAAGGAAGCCGTCGCTAAGCACCTCTCGGGTGGACTCGGAGCATATGCCGGCGGCGCACCAGCGGCGTCCAAGGGCGCGACGACATCGCCGGCTGCCCCCGTAACCAAAGTTGTCGTTCCCCACACCGACGACATCGTAAAGGCATACCTGTCGCTCGCGAAGAAACTCGGCGAACGTCAGGCCGACCAGACGCCCGTCGATCCCGGACGACTGGCCGACGTCGCGGCGTTGGCGGCAGGCCATGCGTCCGGCGAGGCCAAGGCACTCGCCCAGTCTGTATCGGACGCAGCGGCGGGCCTTAAAGGTAAGCCCATCGCCGAGCAGCGGAAGGGATTCATCGCGGTGTCGGACGCGGTCGTCGCGCTCGTGCGAGCTTTGACCCCGAGCGATGCGGTCGCACCCCCGCTCTTTGTGATGCACTGTCCGATGGCATTCGACGACAAAGGGGCTCTCTGGCTGCAAGACGATGAGACGCTCGCCAACCCCTACTACGCGACCGCGATGAAGCGGTGTGGCGAGGTTCGCGAACAGATCGCGACCCGAATGAAGTAAGCGAAGCCGCCGGAGACCACCCTTGATCGCACGCATCATCGAATTTTCCGTCCGCAACCGCTTCCTCGTTGTCTTGCTCACCGGGGTGCTTGCTGCGCTCGGCGTCTGGGCGGCGAAATACATCCGACTCGACGCGCTCCCCGATCTGTCGGACGTGCAGGTGATCGTCGTCACCGAGTTCCCCGGTCAGAACCCCGAGGTCGTCAACGATCAGGTCACTTACCCCCTCACCTCCGCGCTGCTCGGCGTGCCAGGAGCAAAGGATGTACGCGGCTTCAGCATGTTCGAGCTGTCGTTCGTGTACGTCATCTTCGACGACAAGACGGACATCTACTGGGCGCGTTCCCGCGTGCTGGAGTACCTGAATTTCGCACGCGACCGCCTGCCACAGGGCGTGCAACCGGCGCTCGGCCCGGACGCCACCGGGCTGGGGTGGGTGTATCAGTACGCACTCTATCCGGGGTGGCACTCCCCCGACTTCCCCCGCGAAATTTGGCACGACAAGGAAGTGGACAAGTGGTACGCCCAGCCCGAGCAGGCTCCCGAGAGGCGCCGCGAGCACCTGACACGCGTCGGCGGATTTGAGCAGCCCGGCAAATGCCCGATCACGGGCAAGGACCTCCTCCCTGCGAATCAGGACTTGGCCTCCCTTCGCTCCCTGCAGGACTGGTACCTCCGTTTTCCCCTCACCTCGGTCGCAGGCGTCTCCGAGGTCGCCCCGATTGGTGGCTTCGTCAAACAGTTCCAAATCGTCGTCGACCCGCAGCGACTGCAGGCGTTCGGTGTCTCGATCCGCGATGTGATGATGGCCGTCCAGCGCAGCAACAACGATGTCGGTGGTTCCGTCATCGAGCGGGCCGAGAACGAGATCATGGTCCGAAGTCGCGGTTATCTGAAGACGACGCAGGACGTGGAGAAGGTGGTCGTTGGGATGCCCGCCGGTGCGGGCGAAGACATGGGCGGCAACGACGGTGGAAACGTCCCTGGCGGGGCCGGCGCGCGGGGTACAGCCGTGCTACTGCGGGACGTCGCCACGGTGCAGATCGACGGGGAGATGCGCCGCGGCGTCGGCGAGCTAGACGGTAGAGGCGAGGCCGTGGGCGGCGTCATTGTCGCCCGCTTCGGTGAGAACGCGCTTCAGGTCATCCAGAACGCAAAGGCCAAGCTGTTCGAGCTCGAGGACGGCCTCCCGCCCGGCGTGTTCGTCAAGGCGACCTACGACCGCTCCGCACTCATCGATCGCGCCGTCGGCACGCTCCGCTATGCCGTCATCGAATGCCTCATCGTCACGGCTCTGATCTGCCTGGCCTTCCTGTTCCACATTCGCTCGGCCTTGATCGCGATTCTCGTGCTCCCGATCGGGCTGCTCGCGTCGATCCTCATCATGAACCTGTTGGGAATCAACGCCAACATCATGTCGTTGGGCGGGCTGGCGCTCGTCATCGGCGTTATGGTCGATTCCTCGGTCGTCATGATCGAGAACGCCCACAAACACGTGGAGGATGAGGCGGATCGCATTAAAGCTGGCTTCGCGCCCGCGGACGGACCCAGATCATCGTAGGCGCCGCCACCGAGGTGGGCCCCAACCTGTTCTTCTCGCTGCTCGTTATCACCGTCAGCTTCCTTCCGATCTTCGTCCTCGGTGAACAGTCGGGCCGGCTGTTTACCCCGCTGGCGCTGACCAAGACCTTCGCGATCGCCGCCGGGGCGTTGCTGGGCATCACGATCGTCCCCGTTCTGATGGTCTACCTGATCCGCGGGAAGATCCCGAAGGAGGATCGCAACCCGCTCAACCGCTGGTCGCAGAAGCTGTACGAACCGTTCTTCTGGTTCGTGATGCGTCACCCGGCCATCACGCTCGTGACGGTGCTGCTGCTCGGGGCCTCCACGATTTACCCGCTCAGCAAGATGGGCAGCGAGTTCATGCCCCCGCTCGATGAGTGCGACCTGCTGTACATGCCGACTGTCGATCCGTCCGTCTCGATCACGAAAAGCAAGGAGCTGCTTCAGCAGACGGACAAGTTGATCAAGTCGTTCCCCGAGGTCGTGTCGGTGCACGGGAAGATCGGCCGCGCCGACACGGCCACCGACCCCGCTCCGCTGTCGATGATCGAGACGGTCGTGCAGCTCGAGACGGATCGAGACAAGTGGCGTCAGCGCGACGTCAACCGTTTCTTCTCCGACTGGCCTGACTGGACGAAGTTCATCTTCACGAAGACCTTCTGGCCCGAGTCCCGCCCGATCAACGTTCAGGAGTTGAAGTTCGGCTGGCAGGATGCGGACGGCACGCGTCATCCCGGCCTCAACGACGCCGTCTCATTCCCCGGCATGGCCAACGCGTGGCCGTTCCCGATCGAGAACCGGATCAACATGCTCTCGACGGGCATCAAGACGCCGGTGGGCATCAAGGTCTTGGGCCCCGACCTCGCCACACTGTCCCGCCTTGCCGACGAGGCGGCGGCGGCCGTGCTTACGGTCCCGGGGACGCTTTCGGCTTACCTGAGCGCACCACCGGTGGCTACTACCTCGACTTCGACATCGACCGTGAGGCCGCGGCCCGGTACGGGCTGACCACCGGCGACGTACAGGATGCGATCCAGTCGGCCGTGGGCGGCATGAACGTCACGACGATCGTTGACGGCCCGGCCCGGTACCCGCTCAACCTGCGATACGCCCGTGAACTGCGCGACGACCTGCCCGCCCTTCGTGAGGTGCTCGTTCCCACCCCCACGGGGGCGCAGATTCCCCTCGGCCAGATCGCCGAGCTTTCGATCAACCCCGGCCCACCGATGATCCGTAGCGAGAATGCCCAACTCGCGGCGTACGTGTTCGTCGACATTCAAGGACGTGACCTCGGCGGGTACGTTGCCGAGGCCAGGAAGGCCGTCGCCGATCGCGTGCAGTTCCCTGCCGGCTACCACGCGCAGTGGTCCGGCCAGTTTGAATACCTTGAGGCCGCTAACCGACGACTGTCAATCGTCATCCCGATCACGCTTTTGGTCATCGTGCTGCTACTCTACATTAGCAACCGCAGCTGGTTCCGCGTTGGGGTGGTCATGCTCGCGGTCCCGTTCAGCATGATCGGCGCGTTCTGGTTCCTCTGGGCATTGGATTACAACATGAGCCTCGCTGTCTGGGTTGGCATCATCGCTTTGCTCGGCGTTGATGCTGAGACGGGGCAGGTCATGCTCCTCTACCTCGACACGACCTATGACAAGTTCGTGAAGGCGGGACGAATGCGCGACCGGTATGACCTGATCGCCGCAGTCCACGAGGGTGCCGTCAAGCGCATCCGCCCTAAGACGATGACCGTCGCCACGGACATGATCGGTCTTCTCCCGCTGCTCTGGGCCACCGGCACCGGCGCCGACGTTACCCGCCGCCTTGTCGCCCCCCTGATTGGCGGGATCACGGTGAGTTTCATCATGGAGCTGCTCGTCCACCCCGTGATCTTCTACCTCTACAAGAGGTGGCAGCACCGGCACGAGTGGGCGCGAACGTCGTCGCCGGCATATGCGACTGCACCGGGAGCAATGGTGCCTGCGTAGATGGCGGCAGACCAGTCGCGCAGTCCGGCGGACGGTCACGGTGCGCTGTTGACAGCGCCGGCGACAACCGACTCGCCCGACTGCCAGGCCGCGACGACGGTCCCGCCACGGGTGGTCGCCACCGAAGGGTAAGAGGCTCGCTCCGCGAGAAGGGTTGGTTTGCCGTCGGGCCTGCGGATGACGAGGTCGGTCCCTCGCTGCCAAAACAGGTAAACGCCGTCCGGCGCTGCGGTAAGGACGGGCTGCGTGCCCTGCCCAAGTTTCTGTTCGGTCGATCCGGGCTTGGAAAGGAAAATCTCGCGGTCGCGGCGCTATGTCGTAACGGTCCGCTCGCCGGAGAAGGTCACGTCGCCGCCGTCCATTGGGCAGGCGTTGATCTTCCACGTGCCCTCACCGAGTTTCGTTGCCTCGGAAAAGGTCTGGCCGCCGTCCGCGCTCGTTACCGTGAACATGTCACGCGCCAGCGAGGGCGTTGCGGAACATAACCACCAGGCTGCCGGCGTGGTCGTACGCTACGGACGGACGGGTGGCAGCATTCGCAGACGGTGCCGCCTTGTAGGCCGGGCGATCTCCGCTCCAGGTCTTGCCACCATTTTCGGATGTCGCCATCCAGACCTCCGTGCCCCCAACCGGGGGCTAGAAAGGCATAATCAAGTGTTCAGAAACCTCACCATCGGCAAACGCATCACGTTCGGCTTCGCGGTCGTGCTGGCCATCACAGTCACGCTCGGCGCGTTCGCGTGGAACCGCGCCCGCGCGCTCTCGGGCAACATCGACACGCTGGCGAACGACTCGATCCGGGCGTCTACAGCAGCGGCCAGATGATGGCCGTCGCTCAGGAGGCCAATGGCTACCTGTTGCGGCACATCACCGCCGATGAGCCGAAGGAGATGGAGCGGCTCGACGGGCGGATCAACGCGCTGATCGGCGAGATCGCCGCCGCCAGCTCCGAGCAGGCCAACGGGATCGGGCAGGTGAACACGGCGGTGACGCAGATGGACCAGGTGACCCAGTCCAACGCCGCCAGCGCCCAGGAGTGCGCGGCGGCGGCGGAGGAGGAGCTGAGCAGCCAGGCGGAGCAGCTGTCGGGCGTCGTCGGTGAGCTGGTGGCGCTGGTCGGGGGCAAGGCGGCTGCGGAGCGTACACCGTCGCGAACTGCGCCGGCGAGGAAGGTGATCAAGGCCAAGGCTCCCGCCCGCGTCGGACCAAAGGCCACCAGCGCTGCCGCCGCGGCCCACCGCGGTGCAATCGAAGCTGGAGGCAGGACGGTCGCCGTCATCGGCACACCGCTCGACAAGTCCTATCCGAAGTGCAACGCCGCGTTGCAGCAGCAAATCATGGATGAGCACCTCGTGCTCTCTCAGTTCCAGATCGGCCGCCCCACGACCCGCGGCAACTTCCCCACGCGTAACAGGGTGATGGCACTGATCTCTGACGCCACGGTGATAATCGAGGCTGGCGGATCTAGCGGATCGCTTTCGCAGGGTTGGGAAGCACTCCGGCTCGGCCGCCCGCTGTTCATCGCGCATTCGGTGGTCGAGAACCCCGCCCTCACGTGGCCGGAGGAAATGCTTCACTACGGTGCCTACATCCTCTCTGATAGCGCGCTTGACGACCTGTTCGCTTTGCTGCCCGATCGCAGCGTGGGAGCCCACGCCTTTGAACTGGCCTTTTAGCGTCAACTTCGCCTCGTTCCTGCAATACTCGCCGCGCGGAACTTCGAAGGTTTCTCGATCGTCAAAGACGATCGGGCTGGCCATCAAGAACGATACTTACTGCCAGACGAAGGCGGGTGCGCAACGCGCCATCCTCCCTTACAGCGTGCAGCGTCTCCGTTAGGAGATCCCCCGGTCGCCCGCGATGGCAGATACATTCGTGCCGGGCCTGATCACGGTCCCGATGCCGAGGAGTGCGCCGCTCGTCAAAGATGCGCTCTGGCCAGCGCTGAAGCTATGCGAAGCAATGCTTGCCGAAGGGCTCGTCGCCGACGTCCTGCCACTGCTCGTGCGCTTCCACCCGATAAGCAAATCAGCGTGGGCTCTTCAGGGCCGACGGCCAGGGCCAAAAGATCACTACGATTCGATCGGCATTGATCGTCCGAACGTGATGCTCGGTGTCCACACGAAGCTGATCTTGGTTGATGATGTGGTCACGCGTGGGGCGACCATTATGGGCTGTTACGCGCGCATGCATGACTACTTTCCGGCGGTGCCAATCGCCTGCTTTGGCATTACCCGCACGATCAGCACTGGCGAGAATTCCAGTGTCGTGTTGCCGTCTACTGGCATAATCACCGCGACGTCAAACGATCACATACATCGACAGCCGTAGCTGTCAGCGGTCCCCACTCGGGGGTGCTGGATAGAGCATACTGGACCGAACGCGGCTTGACACCGGACGCCGTAGTTCTGACTGCAGCTGAAGCTGCCGACGCGTTGACGTCCATCTGCCGATGATTACGCTCTTCTGGCGCCAGTAGCGACCTTCTTGCCATCGAAACACCTGTGGGAGGTATGACCATGGATGCCAGCCAACAAGAGTTCAGCCGATTGCAGGCGGAGTTTGAACTCTTTCGGTTGATGATCGATGGAGTGAGAGACTACGCAATTTTCATGTTGGACCCCCTCGGCCACATCACGACGTGGAACTCGGGGGCCGAGCGGATCAAGGGCTATAGGGCCGAGGAAATCATTGGCAAGCACTTCTCGCAGTTCTACCCACAGGAAGACGTGGCCGCGGGCAAGCCCCAGCGAGAGCTACTGATCGCCCGTCAGCAGGGGAAGTACGAGGAGGAAGGATGGCGCCTTCGCAAGGACGGCGGGACCTTCTGGGCTAACGTGCTGATCACGGCGCTGTTCGATGCCGCGGGAGAACTTCGCGGCTTCTCGAAGGTGACGCGAGACGTGACGCAGCGGAAGGAGGCGGAGCGGATCCTGCTCGAGTCCAAGGAGCAGGCCGAGCGCTTAGCACGAGAGGCTGAACAGGCCCGGGACGCCGCCGAGCATGCCAACCGCGCGAAGGAGCAGTTCCTTGCCGTCCTCTCCCACGAACTGCGCACCCCGCTTACGCCGATTCTGGCAACGGTGAGCCTGGTGGAGAGGCGCCCGGACCTGCCGGAGGAACTCCGCGTCGAGATCGGCACACTGCGACGGAATGTCGAGCTTGAGGCGAAGCTGGTGGACGACCTTCTGGACATGACCCGCATCGCCCGCGGTAAGCTATCGCTCCACGCCGAGGTAGTGGACGGACACGACCTGGTTCGTCTATCTCTGCAACTCGTGCAGAAGGAGATCGAAGCGAAGGGGCTGGACCTGCTACTCAGCTTGCGGGCCAAGCACCATGAGCTGTGGGCCGACCCCACGCGGCTCCAGCAGGTGCTCGCAAACCTGTTGCAGAACGCCGTGAAGTTCACGCCAGAGGGTGGGAACATCACCGTGCGCACCTCTAACGATGGCGACAAGTTGAATCTCGTGGTCATGGACACCGGCATTGGAATCGAGCCGGACGTGCTGCCGAGGCTGTTCAACCCATTTGAACAAGGCGAGCGCACGGTGACGCGGAAGTACGGCGGGCTGGGGCTGGGGCTATCGATCTGTAAGTCAATCGTGGAAATGCACCACGGCACCCTCACGGCTGCGAGCGAGGGAACGGGCACGGGTGCAAAGTTCACCGTGACGCTTGAAGCTCTGCCCGTTCTTGCGGAGCGGGGAGCTTCAGTGATGTCGCCGGCTATCGACCAGCCAGATCGAATCCCATCGATCACTGCTGCCCAGCATGCAGATCGAACAGGAGGCCGAATCCTGTACGTCGAAGACCATGACGACACGCGCCGAGTGATGGGCACGCTGTTGAAAAGCTTGGGCTATACCGTCAAGACTGCCGCCACCGTGGCTGAGGCAATGAAGATTGCGGAACGTGAGGAGATCGACCTGCTGGTCAGTGACATCGGGTTACCGGACGGAAGCGGGCACGACGTGATGCGGCACCTGAAGCCGCGCGGGATCAAGGGGATTGCCCTCAGCGGCTTTGGTCAGCAGGAAGACGTCGCCCGCAGCGCAGAGGCTGGCTTTGAAACGCACCTCATAAAGCCTGTGAACCTGCAGACGCTGGAGGGGGCCGTGCGGCGATGCACGGCTAGCGATTCCTGAAACCGGCTCTCGGGGGCGAAGCGCTTCAAATCGCAGGGCGGATGGTCGTCTTTGCGGAGGTATGGTGCTGATGTCGAAGCGAGTGATGTTTTTGGCCTCCTCTTGCCCGCAATCCGCTATACGCGCCTATTGCGACGCCAACATTTTCGCGGCGAAGGTACGCGGGCGGTGTTGACGGCACTCGGTGATACGGCGGGCCGAGCGCTGCAAAAGGAGTGAAGCCCTCCCGAACGGGCGAGGGCTTCACGCGAGGCGGTGTCGACCTGCTGGAACATCTAGCAGGTCGACCCTCTACTGGTATATCGGTCGGTGCCGGAGGCGACTTAACCTTCCGACGCATTGGGGAGAGGAGCGCCGCGAACACCGAGTCGGGCTTGGCGTCGATCGGGCCGCTAATAATGCCGTTGAACGCGGCCCCGACCTTGAACGCGTGTTCCCCAAGCGGCCTACAGTGCCGGACCGTGTACACCACTTGGCAGGCGTGCTGCGCCAGTCGCAACTCGACGAGGAACTGATCTTCGGCCCGCATCGGTTGCTCGGCCATCAGTCCGAGCCCGTGTGGCGAACAGTCGAAAGGAGTGACCGATAGGCACGTCTGGTCCGGCGTCGCGGTGAACGGCAGGATATCAACAGGCGATCGCGCGCGGCTCGCGCCGCCTCTTGTCGGGCATCCGCGATCCGTGAAAGTCGCCCAAGGCTAATGCTCCGCCCGCTCGACCGCTGTTGTGAGACATACTGGCACCGTCGGTTTCCGGGGTGCGCTGGTTTAGCCGGCGAACCCCGCGAGGATGGCAAGCCTTTTTCTTGACTGGGCCGCAGGGGCAACCCTGCGGCCCTTTCTTCATGCGAGCGTCATGGCGGCTCCGGCAGCAGGCCGATCGGTGCGTAACCTACTTCACATCTCGGTGTAGATTGGTCAAAAGCATAGTTCCTTTAAGCCAGTTGGCTGGTTGCTTGATCCGAAGCCCCGCGCGTAATAATGCCGACGGGCGCAGAAGGAGGGCGGGGAATCCTTGGGGATCGAATTCTTGTAGACCGTCGTGGCCCCGTACGCGCTTTTCCACGGATTTTGAACTTCGGGGGTGGGGCTCGGTGAGGGCGGCGACGTGCCCGTCTCGCAGATTATCTGGTACCGTATTCCCCATGAAGATCCGCGTGTTGCTCGTCGACGGTCACCGGCTCGTCCGCCAGGGACTGAGGTCGCTGCTGGACCAATGCAGTGACATAAAGATTGTGGGCGAGGCCGATGATGGGCCCGAGGCGGTCGAGCTGGCGCGACGGCTACGCCTTGACGTGGTCGTGTTGGACCTGCAGAAGTCCAAGTTGAGCCGTGCCGGGGCTGCGCGCCAACTCTTGGCGGCGGATCCGCGCCCGAAGGTCATCTGCTTGTCAGCGGAGAAGGACCTGCGCGCCGCGACCGAGGAACTGCGCGCAGGCGCCCTCGGCTACGTCCTCCATGAAGCTGACTTCAGAGACCTGGCAGACGCGATCCGTGCCGGGATGAGAGGCGAGGTTTACCTCAGCCTCGCGGTTGTTCAAATGCTGACGAAAGACTTCGCCCGCAGTGCCGGCGCCGAGCCTGACTCACCGTACGGTGGTCTGTCGGACCGTGAACTGACGGTGTTGCAAGTGATTGCCGATGGCAACACGACCAAGGAGATCGCGCGGCACCTGCTTGTCAGCGCCAAAGCCGTGGAGTCGCATCGTTGCAACACGATGCGCAAGTTACAGGTCGACAGCATCGCGGGCCTCACCCTGTTCGCCCTGCGGCACGGCCTCACATCCCGCTGACCGGCTGTGTTGTACGGTAGGCGGTCAACCAGCTTCGCCAGGCGGTTCAGCCGACGCTGTGGCGAGCCGAGGTAGACGTCCAGATGGCGGAACTGCTCGTGCGTGAGGGGCGGGCGAGGCATGACCGCCGCGTATCCGTCGGCGGAACGGGCGCGAACGACGTCTGGGCGCGGTTGGTTCAGAACTGGACGGGCGGGCGGGTCTGGCGTTCGATGAACACGAGATCGATCGAGTATGGCTGTTCAGATCGCTCGCGTTCGTCGGCGACGACGGGAAACGCAGGCGCGTTCCGCTCCTGCCGGAGTCGGGCCTTCCGCTGCTCGCGGATCTCCGTGACGAGCCAGTGGACGAGGAGAGTGCTGCCGATCACGAGGATCGGCAGCGCCTCATCGATCCAGATGCTGATGATCTGCTGAAGCATCGCTGTTTCGCCGGGGACTGAACGAGTCGAACGCTTCCCGCTTGCTCGGACAGTCCGGGTCGCCCGTCAGTACGGTTCTGGTGCACTAAGGTATGGTCGCGCTTCGACGAGTGAAGCGTGGCGTCAGGCTCAGTCGGTCGCCCCCGCGTCTCCGTAATACACCAGCGGATTTGGAGACACGATATCCTCGTCCACGTCGTCGCGCTGCTGGATGGGGAACACCGGTTCGCGTCCAGGAAAAGCGAAGGGATTCGCCAACGCCCGCGACTGCTGTTGCATAATGGTCTTGCTCCGCTCCATCACCCCAGCCGACCGCTCGCGTAGCTCCGCCGCGCCCGCGAGGATGCGTTCTACATTCAAGCAATCGGCCGCGACCTTAGGCGTGTGACTGGAGTCCATCATGGAGCGAATTATACCCCTCGCGTGAACGATGGTGACGGAAAATCAGGAATTTGCACCACACTTTCCCGATGCACCCGATCGGCCTTCAACTCGCATAGGGGGCTCGACCAGCGCTATGGAGACATCGATCGACCAGCAACTGGAAGAGGTCACCGACGAGATGGACGCGCTGCACCAGTCGCTGTCGACCGCACACCCCGACGAAGCGGCGAGGCTAATCGTGCGTGCGAGATCATTGGTTCAGCGTGGCCACGCGTTGCTCTCAACGAACCGAGAGGGCGAGGCGAACGTTAGCCATGCGACCCGTTGAACGGGAGGACGCGAATACAATTGACACGGTCAACCGGTCGCCGTCTCGGCGGGGGAGAAGCCACGGAACTGTTCAGGGCCCGCGGCAGCTGACCGCGTCAGTCGTGTTCATCGATCTACCGCCGCAGCAACTCGCTGGCGGTGATGCCCAGCGTGGCGGCCTGCGCCTCGAACTTCAAGCGGTGCGTGAGGTCGGACAGGTTCATCGGCTCGCAGCGGCGGCCCTTGGGCAGGGCGCGTTTGCCTTTGGGGGAGCGGGCGGGGCGGCGGGGGCTTGTACGTCGTCAATGTTGCGCACGGTATGCGCGCGCTGTGCGCATCGACATTGTGCCACCACGATTTACGAGCGGAAATCACCTTTTTCGCGTGCCATGTTGTCGGTCCGCAATACTTCCTAGGGCCGGTCGTGACGCCGGCCCCTGTTGTAAGAGTGAAGGGAGTCAGCGTGAGTACCGCCACCAGCGCGATCGCCGCGCGCGCCGTCACATCACCGTACCTGCGCGCGGCAAACCCGCGCGGCCGCCGCGTCCCCGGCACGTGCTGGGCTGCGACTGCTGGGAGTGCCCGGCCGAGTCCGAAGCGGGTCGCCAGCGCCGGTGGGCCAGCTACGGAAACGGCGTGCCTGGCGCCCGGGCCACCGCCGCCCCGTACGAGCGGCGCCGGACCCGGTATCTGGGCCGCAAGGCGCGGGACGTTCAGCGCGCTGCCCGAACTGAGGAACCCGTCCGCGTCGCGCGTCAACTGGTCGGTCAACTCGATGTACGGCGAGCCGTCGGCGAGCACGCCGGATTGGCCAACTACCGAGACGTTATCGACATCGATGTCCGACACGACGAGCAGCACGCGACCGCGCAGCTTGCCAATCGCATCAGTGTTTCGGACACGGCTGAGGCCGGCGTAAAACCGCGCCGCGATGGCGTCAAGGCTCGTACGCCCGTACTACCTCGTATAGTCGCCGGTGACGTCGTAGAGGTCCTCGCCCGACGGCAGTTTCAGCTCACCGGTACTCGTTGCCGGACCTGGGATCGGTTCCGCACTGGCCATCGTCGTCGTCCACATCGACATCAGGCTACCGCCGCCCGTCAGTGGCACTTCCGCCGGGTCGAACAACATCGCGTCGAACAGCAGGTCCGGGCTGCTGGCGCTGAACTGGTGGACCTCGACCGCCAGCACGTTCGTCCCCGTCGTCAGCAGCGACGGGCTGACCGACTGCTCGAACCACTTGTACAGGTGCCCCTCCGAGCCGATCACGTTGCTCGAGGCCAGCGTCGTGTAGCTGATCGTCCCCGACGGCATGTTCGTGCGGAACACCTCGGTGCCGTTCAGGTAGACGACCGCCCCGTCGTCCCGCTGGATCCGCAGGATCAGCTCGTCGATCGCGCTGGGGTCCGCGACCTCGAACGCCTTGCGGAAGTACGTCGTGCGGTACTTGTTGTTACTGTTCGACCCGTAGCCCACCGTCGTCTGCTCTTCCCCCGTGTTGTACCCGAGCGGCACCGCGCCGCTCGACCAGCTGCCGTCGCTGAACGAGGTCGCCCGCCAGGCGGTACCTTGGTTGGACCCATTGTCCCGGTACTTCCAGGTCGACTGCGCCTGCACGAGCGAGTTGTAGGTGCGCAACGCCACCCTGTCGAAGGGCGACGTGTTCACCGTGGCCGCGTCACCTGCGGTGACGGCGAGGCCCCCGTACGCGGTGGTCCCCATGTCGACCACGCCGGACGACACCGCCACCCAGGTGGTGCCGTCGGTCGAGTAGTAGCCGGTGAACGTGTCGCCGCTGCGGCCGACCTTTACCCAGCCGGGCGTCGTCAGGTCCGTGCGCGACAGCGTCTGCCCGCCGGCGGTCGGGCGGAACAGGAACATGATGGTCCCGTCGGGCCGGACGACCATCGCCGCGTGCGGCGCGTCGTCGGTCAGGCCAGCGCGGATCATCACCCCCGCCTTCGCCGCATCGTCCGTATTGCCGACCGACGTCACCTCCGCGACGAGCTCGCCATCCCCGGCGAGTACGTCGTACGCAAATTGGAACTGGTCCTCGTCGTTGTAGATGTTCGTGCCCGACGCGGTGAGCGTGAAGGTGCCCGTCGCGTCGTCGTAGTTCGACGTCCCGGCGGTCAGGACGCCGCCGACGTCTTGGGCCGCCCAGCCCGCCGGCAGCGACAATGGCACCTCGACCTCGACGGCAGTCGCGAACGCGGACTCGCCGCCGCCGGCGAACGCGAGGACCCGGTAGTGATAGGTCTCGCCGGGCTGCAGCGCCGCGTCGCTCCCACGTGTCATGCCGGTCGGCAGGATCGCCACCGCGGTGTAGTTCGCGCCGTCCGTGGAGCGTTGGAACTCAAACCCCCACTCGTTTGCCGAAGCGTCGGTCCACGTCAGCGCGGCGGTCGTCGGCGACGCGGCCACGCCGGCGAGCCCGGTCGGTGCGGTCGGCGTCGCGGGCGTGCCGCCGACGAGCCGCGCGCCGGCCCACACGGACAGCCCGGGGTCAATGTCGCCCCAGTCGTCGAGCGCGACCAACTTCAGCTCCTCCACGCCCGTTACGTCCACGCTGACGTTCGGCGTCGCCGAGGCGCTCGTCAGCACGCCGCTGTCGTACAGCTTCACGCCGTCGCCCCAGACCTGGAACGCGACGCGACCGGGCCCCAGCCGCGTGTCGGTCGTCGCGAAGTCCGCGAGGAACCGGTGGTAGCCGCCGCCGCCGATCGAGTAGACGACCTCCGAGCTGGCGCGCACGCCCAAGCCCTTGGGGTGCGCCACCCCGTCAACGACGATGGGGCCCCATCACCGGTCGGGTAACGACGCACTGGACTACCGCCTGCTGAGTGGCACGACCGGCGAGTCGGCGGCACAAGAGCTCGTGGAGCTGTTCGAGTACCAAGCCGACGGCTCGCTGCAGCCCGTCACTTTTGGGCAGCGGGAAGCGCATGCAGATCACGACCGAGGGCAGGATCACGTGGACGCTGTCGGCCGTCCGCGTCGGGCATCAGTACCGCGTCCGCCTGCACGTCCGGGAGTCGACCACGGTCGATCAGTACTCGGCCGTCCAGGAGTTCGACTTGATGGTTTTGGTCGACCCGGCCAACCGCCCGCCGGTGATCGTCAGCGAACCGACGTACGTGCACCGGCTGCCAGCCGACCCACTTCCGTCGGACGGCGACGTGACCCCGGTCGACGGACTACATTTCGCGGTCGCTCCGAACCAAACTATTACGCGTCAGGTCTCCGTCACCTTGCCGCCGGGGTCCCCTGAGATCGACGTCGACGTGTTTTTCCTCGTTGACACCACCGGTTCGATGGGAAGCCTGATCGACTCGGTGAAGACCGGATTTGCAAACATCGCGAACGAGTTGATCTCTGATCTTCCCAACGCGGACCTGCATTTCGCCGCAGCTGAGTTCAAGGATTTCGAGGACGGCGGGTCCTTCTCGAACGGTCTCGAGATAGATCAGTCCCTCACGTCCAACCTTTCCGCCGTCCAGGGGGCGATCAACGGGTGGTCCGCCAGCGGAGGCGGCGATACGCCGGAACAGAACTTGGCGGCCATGGAGAAGCTAGCAAACAACTGGTCGCTTTACGGTGGTCGCCAAGGCGCGCAGCAGATCGTCATCTACGCGGCCGACATCCTCGGTTGGGAAGATGGCGCCAAGGGTTATCCGTACCCGTCCCTCGATGTTGTGATCGGCTCGCTGGTGGCAGCAGACGTGGCAGTTTACGCCCTGAGCAATTACGGTGTGGGCGAGAGGCTGGACGCGGATGGCTACCTAGACTGGTACCTGCAAATTCCCGAAGATGGTCGGAAGCAAGGCTCGGCAATCGCCGCAGGCACGGGCGGAGAAATCTTCTACAACGTCAACTTTGGCGACGTGGCAAGCGTCAGCGACACCATCACGGGCAGCATTACGAGCGCCGTCAACGATATTACCGTTGACGTTATTGCGTCCGACCTGTCCGTTCAGTTCACCAACACGACCGGCGTCGTCGGCGTCATCCATCCCGGCGACACGGCGACGTTCGACGTCACGTTCACAGGTGACGGCCAAGCCCACTCCTTTGACCTGCAGTTCGTCCGAGCAGGAACGGGCGTCCAACTCGGGAAGCTGCCGGTCACGGTCAACGCCGACTGGAGCTACGATGTTGACGCGATAGACCCCGGCGAGGACGACGTAACTTACCAGCCGATAGGCGACTCCCACGGCGCATCCATCGCACCCGGGTCCGGCGTGATTGCGTGGCAGCCTATCGAGTCCAACCGGAGCTACGCGTTCACGGTCCAGGCACGTAATAGCCGCGGCGGCACGCCACTCAGACGTGGACGGTCCTCGTCGACGACTCGAGCGATGGGAATGCGAGCCCCATAATCGATGAAAGAACCGGGCCCGTGCCGTCAGTCGGCCGGGAGTGGTCGTTTGACATCGATGCGTCCGATCCCGACGGAGACCGACTGCGCTACTTCCTGAAGAGCGGCACGGGTGATGAAGCCGAGATCGATCTCAACAGCGGCGTCCTCAGGTGGACGCCGACCAGCAGTAATGCGGTGACGTTTACCGTCCGCGTCACGGACGGGAACATGGGAGCAGACGAGTGGACGTTCACGCTCACGCCCCAAAGCCTCAATCTGATCGCCAACCGCCCGCCGAGCTTCGTCTCGCCCCCTCTCCGCGCGGCCGTCGTCGGCGAGTCGTACTTTTACGATGCCGATGCCGTCGATCCCTATGCCGACTCGTTGACCTTCACGCTGGCAGAAGGACCGGAGGGCATCGTCGGCGGCACTGTAGGCTTTGCGAGTCCTTCCAGGTAGCCAAGATGCTCGATGCCGACAAGTTGGGCAAGCCACTTGGGGCGGATCAGGAGGTTGTGCCGCACGCGTGCGACGTACGCCGACCCGTTCGCCCGCCCGTGTGAAATGCATCTGGCCGTACTCGTAGGTCGAGAGCTTCGGCGGCGTACCGTCGCGCGCAACTCCGACCCAGCCGATAACGGCGTTTCGACGTGCGGCAGCGACTCTGGGACTATCCGTTCCGACCGCAGGATAGGCCCGGTTCGTGGCACCGTCGCACCTCGATGCGCGGTAGCGAACGCCTCGACGTCCAATAACCTCTATGTGCGCGAACTGCCGCCATGCTCGCCGCCCCGGGAATTTTTCTGAAGCTCCTCGGCCAAAGCACCGGACTTGCAGGCTAAAGCGCCACCCCCCCGGGGGGCCATTGCAGTTGGGTCCCTTGCGTCACGCCCTGCCCTACCCCTGTTCGACGACTACAAAGTGAAGGGGCGTCCAAAGCCCCCCAGCCGCTCCTTCGAGCGTCCTGGCCCAGACGGCGTCCATACCGCTCCAATTTTTGATTCCGATTTCTCATCAACGGCCGCGAGCGTAACCCTGAGGAGAAGCGGTGGGGCGGTGACCTCATCTTTGGGTCTTCGGGAGGACTTCCGGTGGACAATGCGCAGGAGGGTTGGGTCGCTGCCACGGCTAACAGGCATTCGCGACGGCCCGGCAGGCCGCGGACGGTCAACCGAAAGCTGGCTCCGTCACGGTCGGACGCGTCACCTCCAGGTAGCTGAGGCGGACACAGTCGTACCACTGACACAACGGTGTCGGTCGCGGCCGCATGCCGAACGCCACTGGGGCGTGGCCATCGAATCGATGGCTTCAGTTCAGCGGCGGGAGATGAAGTGCTCGTGCATCCAGACGCAGGGCGACCCACGAGCTGGTGCTGGCGGGGGAAGTTGGAGGCTCCGCTATCTGCTCCTACGGAACGACCAACCCCATTGAATGAGCGAGATGCCTTAGTGGGCCGAGGCCGCAAGCCGACGTGCGGAGCAGGCAAATGTTCTTGGTAGAACCCTCGAACATGGTTAATTTTTGTACAGGTCGCGGCGGTGCATTTTTGCACAGGCTTATGCAGCAGGGATGGTAGGGGCCGTGAAGGCGGGGCACCTGGCGACAGCGCGGAGGACGAGCCTAAGGAGTCGGGGAGCGTTTCTTAGTCCCGCTTGCAGCTCACTTATACCCCTGCACACGCGGATCTGCCAGTGACGTTGAACTCCTTGAGTCGTTGAACGTGTCCATGCCCCAATTGCGACGCTCCGCACCAAGGCCGAGGTTGACCGGCTTCTTTGAGCCCACGCGCGTGTACTGGACATTCGCATCCAGGTACCCCCTGAAACATCACCGACAACTGCCGAATGGGTAAATAAAGCCCCATTCATCCTTTACGCGCCTGAAGGACCTCCGTCGTCGGTGGCGCGACCCCCTTCTGTCTGTAACGGGGGTCGACCCGCACGCGTGACTGGCGTCACGCGCGTTGTGGACCACGGAGCCGCATTGCAGCCGTGACCGCGTTCTGCGGCACCTCGAATCGGCCATCGCGCGGAAGCGAGAGGTGGAACGTCAACTGTCGCGTCGCGCGCGCCGCGGCCGGGTGTAGAATCGCAGGGACGCTCACGGCGGCGTCGTCGCATCGCGCGTCGACGCCTTGGGGGATCGTGAGATACGCCGTGCTGGGCAGCAGCACATGCACGGCGGTCCACACTTGCCCGCGTGCGACCGATGGGCTCGATACGGTCAGCATTGGCTCCGGCAGCCTCATGCCGGGGCGGCCGCGCCCTTCAAAGCGGAGCTCGGGCGGGTTCGCGTCGACGTGGTCGAGGAACGCCTCCAGAGAGGCGTGTGCGCCTGCCATCCTGCGGACGGCGGCTAGCTCTGCCATCCTGTCGAAACTCCGATCCTTGTAACGACGCGCCAACTTCGTCCTCGCAAACGACAGGATGGCACCGAACTGGTCTGTGGGTCGCTCCAGCCGTGCGATGTGGCGCAGCGCGTCACAGAGGGTGGCCACGTGATCGGAGTGACGCGGAACCTCCAACGCCGCCATATCCGCAACCCGAGCCAGCGCGGATTCCAAGGACGTAGTGGCCCCGGCCTCGTTTACCAAACGGGCGATCGCCTGCTCCCCGAGCGACGTCATCAATCGCAGGGCTTGCGCCCAGGCCCACGCATTACGGTGATTCGCCGCGATCCGCAACATCGAGAGCGCGTCGCTCGCGTGAGCGAGCCGATCGATACCCTGAGGCCCGACCAGGCGGAACGGCACGTCGGCGTTGGCCAACAACTGCTGGAGCCCGAGCGCGTCGTTTGCGTCAAAGCTCAAGACCGCTTGGTCCGTCAGCGACACTCCGCGCTTGGCGAGCCGAAGAACGTCGGAGAGGATCCGGCGATCACGTGAGCGTTCATCGGGCGATACGCGAATCAGGGGCACGGAACCCTTCGGCTTCACGCCTGACGGCGACACGGATGCCGTCGGTTCCGAGCCGCTTGCCGCTGCCCGCAGCACCTCCAGCAGTCGTTCGAGGTAAGGGTCGCGCCGAGACCTCGACGATGCATTGAAGCGCGTGACCGAGGGCAGCCGTGCACATAGTTCAGCGGTCGTGTCACCCCGCGGGATTAGGAACGAGTCCGAACGGAGCGACTCGTGGGCGTACACGAACAGCTTAGCTTGACTACCAACCATCAGGCATAGGCAGTCCAGCGCGATGGCGGTCAGCATCTCCGCCCGGTCGACGATGACGTGCTTGACGCTTCCCATGATCGGACCCTGCAATCCCGGCGACGAGCGGAGCGCCTCGGCCAGCGTTGCGCGGACGGCCGCGGCGGTGATGTACCCGAGCGCTTCTCCTTGCCTTTTGTGCTCCGCGCGAATCGCTTCAACCCCTGCCTCGTGTCCGATGAACCGCGGATAGCGTTCGCGGATGAGCCTGCCCACGGTCAACCGCGGGCGAGCCGTCAGGATATCGAATATCTCCAGCAGGTCGCGGGCCACGGTGTGACCGCGACGCCGGTCGACGAGGCCGATCTTCTCCGCCAAGGTGGCAATCGCGCCGGCAGCGACGTCATTGTCGAGCCGATAGACGTTGGCCGCGACCCGCGACCCGCCGCCGGCCCGCCGCAGCGCCCGCAGCAGAAACCAATCGACCGTGCCGACGAGGAGCCGGTCGAGCACGCCGTCCGCAAGCGCCGGCAGTAGGTCGGACGGGCGGCGGTTGGCGGCCAGTACCGCGATTTCGGACGGGTCGACCCCTCGCTCGATCAACTGACGGATCCGGAGAGGGAAGACGTCGGCGCGGCCGTTATCTGCCATGTCCCTTATTACCACGTGGCCGGCCAGCGCAGCCGAGAGGCCGAGCGCCGTCGGCTCGGCGACGCGTCCCCTCTCCGGTGCGGCCGGGGCGAGATCGTGTTGCGCGCGCGGGCATTCAACGCCGATGTGCGTCACGTTATTGATGCGTCCAAAACCTGGTCCGAACATGTGGATTCCTACTTCTCACGCGCGTCGTCTGCGCGAGGCAAAACATAAAAACTGTGCGGCCCCGCAGGACCCATCCTGCATCCGGCACATCGCGAGCGGTCGGTCGCGCTGCGTTAGGCCGCGCCACGCCGGCGTCGCGGCTACCGCGGCCGCCGCCGCGACCGTCGGTGCGAGGGCAGCGCGGGCTGGTGCGAGTTCAACGACCATTCGTTGCGCGGGCGCGGGTCGGAGGGTCAACCGCTTCGCATCTCACCGGGTCCCGACACCAAGCCGGGGCAAGTCAGACGATACGATGGTGGACGGTGGGAAATCGTGTACCGCTCGGTGGGAATGAGTGGCCTACCGGTCTCCGGACCGTTCCACGATCCGATATCCCTTGCCCGCGCTCTCCGGGAACTGAATGACTCGCGCCCAGTTCGGGTGCGACTTGGCGAGCGACTTGAGCGTCTTGCGCGCGCCGCTGCTGACGGCCTCTAGCTGATCTTTGGACAGTCCCACGTCGCCAGTCAGAAGTAGCTTCTCCACCAGCCGATAGCGTGCGTCGCTCAGGCGAGGAAGTTCTTGGCCTAACACGAGCGGTTCAGCACCGAGCCCATTGAGCACGACACTTCGCGTGATCGCCGTACCGTAGAGCCGGCGTTTCCCGACCAGATGCGCCGGCCTCTATGGCCACCAGCGGCGCGAGCTTTCCAATCGCATCCCACAGCAGATCGGGGTAGTCCCAGCGAACCTCCGGGCGATCGTCCCAGAGATCCCCCCAGTCCGAGACGACCTGCGGCCTCGGCGACCGTTCGCAGGCGGCGCGGATGGTCTCGATGTCCGCGTCGACCATCCACGCCGGGCGTGAAGCACTAAGCGAAGCCCCGACAGATCGGGCGACCGCCTGATGGCTGTCGATCATCAGTCGGTGGCGTGAGCCCTCGAATCGCCAAAGCGCGTACGCCGGCACCGGGAACTGGCCCGTCAGGCTCCTGAGGGGGCGGCCCATCGATCCAGTTCCTAAGGCGCGCTGTTGTTCCGCCAGCCACTGGTTGATCCCCGCGTCGTGCTGCAGGATCGCGTCCGCGGGTCGGGTCGTTGCTGGGGCGTGAAGATCGAGGCCGAGGATGTCGTAGAGGCGACCCTTGTCCGGCGTCATTTCTAGCGGCACATGAATGTGGGACGGGCTCGCCTGCCACAGGAACAACAAACGGTGTCGTCGCAACGAATGTTCGATTGACCGGACGGTCGGCGACGTTGCCGATCCCGTGAAGTCGAACTCGATCGGCAACGGGGCCACCACGGCCGGCTCGTCGTCGGGAACCGGTAGCCGCTGTAGCGACGACGGGTCGGCCGGGTCGTAATCCGGCGGAGGCATGATCATGTGGAAACCGGTAACGGGCGAAACCGGGGGCACTTGGGTGGGCCACTCTCGTCGTTTCATGGGCACGATGATATCCCGTCCGAGCGGCAGCGCAGAGGTATGATTTTGCCCGCGATCGAATCGGACTCCCCCGCGTCGTGGTACCGGGGGCGTCGTCGATGCGCAGGACCCTTGGCTACGGAGAGTAGAATTCGTCCCCTCGAACGCGCGCCCGATTTTCTGATTGACTATAGGTGGGGGACGGAGATGTACGAAGATGGGAGAGGACTATAGAGGTTTCGTAGCGACGCGCGGGCTTGCCTCAACTGCGTGGCACTCAGGGTGCTCCACGCCTTCCCCAAAGCCACCGGCCAAGAACGACCCAGAAGACCCGATCGCATCCCCCGCACGGCCGTACGGCGCTGCCCCGCGGTGTGAGGGTGGATCCATCGGGGCGTAGGCAGGCAGACGGCACGCGACGTCGCCGGTCACGAGGGCGAGTTCCACGACCCAACCAAACCCAGGCGACGCCGACCCTGCGACCTGGTGCCTGACGACGTCGTGTCTTGCAGCCCTCGGGCGAATTTTGCACTCGCCCCTCTCCACCCCGCGGCTTCGGCCACGGCATGCCCACCAAGATCGGGTATAGCCATGGCGGCAGGAGCCACGAGCCGATTCCGGGCCACGAGGACCCGGAAGACAAGGCACTGCCCTTGCGGGCACGGGTAGGAGGGGGGTCAGGCAGATTGGGTCGCGGTGCGCGCTGGCGTTGCCCGGACGCCAGACGAGGGGGCCACGATGTGGTGGGGAGCGAGCTTACGCGCTCAAGAGCGCAATGACGTTCCCGTTGCCATCGACGCCGCGCGGAACGTGCGCCGGAGCCCGCGATCGTGATCGCAGACTATTGCAGGGCCAGGTGCGGGTAATTCATGCGTCCATCCCTCGGGGTTGATGTCGTGCTAGAATGGGACGCGAGGAGATTCACGGATGGATGGGAAGACGATCCGCGTAGCGTTGGCGGAGGTCGGCGAAGCGTTGGCTGCGGGCGAGCAGATCGACATCCTGATCGTGGGAGGAACGGCTGGCATGCTCACGGGGCTGCTGCCCGACTACGTCGCGACCGACGACGTTGACGTGATGGACTGCCACATGCCGGCGGACAAAGAGGCGGTCTTCGACGCCGCAGAACGGGTGGCCCTAACGCTTGGCCTGCCCGGTTCCTGGATGAGCGACTTTGCGGCGCTGCACCGTTGGAAACTGCCGCGCGGTTGGGACGAGCGGAAGGTTCTGGTAGGGCTGTTCGGACGTTTGGTCGTCCACGCGGTTGGCCGGCAGGATTTCATCACGATGAAGCTGCTGGCACATCGCCAGAAGGACATCGATCACCTTTCGCACTTGCGGCTTGTTGCTGACGACCTCAAGTTTGTCCTTGATCGATTCGATGAATTAGAGGAAGATCATCCCGAGGAACGCGATGCGATTGCTCTAAGCCGAGCGATCGTGAAGGAATGGAAGTTGCCGTGAACGCCGATACCCTCAAATCCATGGCCTCCAAGTGGTCCAAGTTGGGCGCCATGATTGGCGGCTCCGTGGACACTTCGTGTTCGGTCGACGTCGAGCAGCTGTTGCTGGACACGGCTCGGTGCGCCTCCTCCAACGTTCGCCTGTTCGAGCTGGCGGTGACGTGGCTGGCGTCGTACGGCCACGTGGTCAACGCCCGAAGGCTCACGAAACTGATCCGGCTCCAGCTGGAACTGGCGCATCGTCCCACGATGGGATTGATGCTTGAGACCGCTGCCGTCCTGGGTCCCGTGAACGCCTCACTGCGTTACGGTGAGGCGATCGCTGCGTGCGGCCGAGCCATCGATCAGCGGCCGCTCTCCGACGCGTCCTGCTCTAACGACGTCCTCCGGGGTCTCGCCGAACGCACGGCCTCTGGGACCTCTCGCAGGTGGGGGCGGTGGATCGAGACGTTCGACCTGAAGCTGAACGCGTTGCGGCCCCGGGACTGGGTCGCGGAGCACAATCCCAGCTTGTTCGCTGCCTAGAACGGGACCCGAGAAGGT
Source organism: Tepidisphaeraceae bacterium (assembly GCA_035998445.1). Taxonomy (NCBI): domain Bacteria; kingdom Pseudomonadati; phylum Planctomycetota; class Phycisphaerae; order Tepidisphaerales; family Tepidisphaeraceae; species Tepidisphaeraceae bacterium. The sequence goes on from DASYHQ010000063.1 coordinate 26,986, forward strand.
CGACGCGATACTTTCTCGGGTCCCGTTCTCCTCTTCATCCCAGCCTCACGGGCACCGGCGACATGCGGCCTTGGGCGTCACCGTTCGGCGGATGATCGCGCCGAGCGGCAGCCATGAGTTCTCCGCGTCCCCTATTGATCAATCACAAGACGATTGGGTCGAAATCACCCGTGCGGCGCACGCACCTGTACATTTTTGAACCATGGACATGTTCATTTCTCCAGAGGCCAGCGCAGTGGGGCGGTAGGGGCCGCGACGGCGGGATATCGTGGCCTTGGGCACGGGACCTTTAGTACCGCTGCGAGCGCATCGAGACGTTGCCCCGGCGGACCGCCCAGCCGATCGCCTGCTGCCTGCGATCGCATCGATCAATCGTGGTAGACCAAGGTGATCGAGCCCGACCTGAGGAGCGGCAGCAGGTCCGCCACCAGCATCTGCCGATCCAACCCCAGCCACTGGAGCGGGCTTGCACGCGTGAAGAAGATGTCCTCGTCGTGTTCGAGCTCGAGGAACTGGTTGTGGCTCCCCGCGTCGGGCAGGGCCAGTTCGATCGCGTCGGCGAGCGCCCCCGCCTCAGCGGCGGACAAAGTATCGCGGCCCCCTGGGGCGAAGGATCGACGCGCACGGAGTCGGCCCAGCGCGATGGCTCGGGTCGTCCGCCCACTGGTCCCCGTCGTCGGGCCTGAGCGATCCGCGTGATCGGGCATCCAGCCGTAGAGCTGGGCGACGTGCAGGAGCGCGTGCCAATACGGTAGGATCGTGCTCTGCGACCGCCCTGTCGCACCGCACAGCGTCACGTGGATCCTCGGATTGTCGTGGTCATCCTGCATTTCATGCTCAACGCCGGCTGATCGCTCCAGCACCGTACTCGTCACCGCACCGGACGCGCCTGGGAGGGCGGCGAGGCGCGTCCTCAGTCCCGCCCCCCGCGTCGCACGCGCGGCATCGGGAGGGCCCGCGGTCGGCATCGTCCGGATCGAAGCTGTGGAATCCCTAGGTAGCTTGACTGCTCCGCTGCCCGCAGGAAGGCGCCTTCCGGGCATAGTCAGGAGGTACGATTCATGTCAGGTCTCGACACGTAAATCGGGCGTCCCCCCGATAACGTCCTCCCGGGTGATGCCGGGCATCAGGCTGAAGATCGGCTCGGCATCGGCGATGGTGTGGACGGTCACCAACCCCCTGAAGAGCATTAGCCCCGAGGTCTTGGCCCGGCAGCACCAATGGCGTTACGGTCGCGTGCGTCCGATCGGTTGGGTCCCGATCGAAAGTCGAATTGCCGACCCGTCGCCCGCTGGCAATAATATCCTTGGCCGAGGACAGTAGCAACCGCGGCTTGCGGCGGTCAACGGGAGTAAGGTCAGTCATGCCCGGCAACCCGACGAAGCCCGGGACGGGACGCCGCGACGCGTTCGCACCTACCGTTTGCTCGCTCGCTATGGCGTGTCCAGTACATTGGCGGGTAGGGCTGTTCCCGACCTGCCCGACCGCGGTCGACGCACGCCGGTGCGGCTCATCCCTCGCCTGATCATCGTGCGACCACCTTCGGGAAGAGACGGGGGTCGACCGACCCGTCACGACTACGCCGCGCTATGGCACCGCCCCATCCAACACATCGGTCGCCACCGATTAGGCGGAGCAAGCGAAAGCGACAGGTAAAGCGTCAGGCGTCGCGCAACAGGCGTGAACAAGGAGACCGGTTGGCGATCGAGGACTTCACTCCCATCCGCATTGCGGTTCTGGGTCTGTTTTGGCCTTCGGATGTGGGCCGAGTGGGTGCAGGCGTGGCGGGTTCACCGGCGAACGGCGTGCGCGCGAATGGCAAAATCCGCGAGAGTGTGAGCCTCTTGCGCCTCAACCCCGTACGTCGACACGTAAGTTATTATAAATGCTCAATCTGCCATATTGGCTGCCCTGGTTGATTGCTGGACGAAATGGATGAAATGGACGGAATAGGCTCCGTGCGTCGGTCGTATCGGGATGCGGGATTTTGGTGCAATAATGCACCGGTCGTGGTCCTTAGTGAAACGCGCCACGGCGGCACTACGCAGTCCTTTGATCGGGGCGGGATCTCCATGCACGTCGGTGTCCGATGTTGGCGGCTTCCAAGACTCGAGCAGGTGGGCTGCGGCTCGCGACGATGTGCTGGACGGCCAGTTCGGTCCCTGACCGCACCCTGTGCGTCCCACTGGCACCGACCGAAGCCTCGGTTCCACCCGTACGCAAGCGAGCCGGGAATACCGTCAACCGTTCCGGGGGATTCGCCTTTGCACGAGATGACGATCGGTCGTTGCGGACATGGTAAGAAAGATCCCCCACCCCTTCCTCCCGCCAACTCGGGAGTTAACAGGTAGGCAGCCTCGCACACTTCGCGAGTCCCACACAACCCGTTGCCAGGCCTCACGCCGGCCCATCACGGAAGGTCGTTGCGGTCATCGCCTCCTACTGAAGGAGCAACGATGGCCAAGTACCCCGACCCGTCCGACCCGCAGAACATGAGTGTGGAGGACCGCTTCAACGAGGAGGCGTTTTGATCCTAAGCGGTGGCAGAATGCCGGGAATACGCTGCGCGAGCATGGTCTTCCCCGTGCCCGATGACATAGCGCTCATGCGTTCCTAGTTATTGCCACCGCGGTCCCCGCAGAGGGGGGGTGATCCCAGACCAAGTACAGGGCTGCCAACTGAAGGGTGCTAGTGCCGCGAATAACGAGACGCAGTGGGATTTCGTCAAGCCGTCGACGTTCCACCGCAAGGCCACGGTCGAGACGAACAACCAGATTGGCGTCGAATCGTGGAACTTCGTGCGGACGCACTTCGCAGGCTACGGGAAGGACAAGCGGTCGATGTAGGTCTTCCACCACACGCCAGCGATGTCACCTAGCTCGCTGCCCGCCCACGACCACCGGGACAACCTCAACGGCGGGTTTGCGTTCTCTGAGGTCACACGGACCACGGCATCTGCGGCACCCCGTGCCCGGATGGTGAACCGTGATAGATAACGAACTCACCTCTGTCGAGTTGATGTCGGGTCTCGAATACGTCAGAGCCATCGGGTACGCGAGGGCTACGCCACGGCAGAGCTGATCTGTAACCCCATCGCCAACGGCCAGGCAATCGAGTTGATAGAGGTCGAGGTGGTCGTCAATCACGATGACTCGGCCGTCGCCGTTGCGATCCGTGACGACGCCGCGCAGGCGACGTCGGCGGGGTGGACGTGGAACCTATTCAACCTGACGCCAGGCATCGGGGGCGCCGATGGCGACGGTGTCTGGACCGCAGAGGAGAAAAACTTTGGCTTGGGCCTCATGAAGGGAACGAGCCGCCGTAAGCTGGCAACGTTAATCAAGACGTTCAACACGGCCAACGTCATCGAGGCTCAAAGGCTGTCAGACTTCGTGCCACCAGCCGCGTAAAAGACCTCATTAGCAGTTACCAGACACGGGTGTTTCGCGGAGCGGCAATGGGAAGCAAAAATATTTCAAAGCGGGTTGGGCGGGTAGGTTGAGTACGAATTTCAGGTACTCAACCTACCCGCCCAAATTTCCACTTTCAAGCCCTTGCCGAATAATCCTTGTGAAAGTATCTGGACACCTGTCTACAATATCTGGGGGTGGCAGATCGGCGTCCGCTGATCTGGGTCTACAGCTGGGGGCAGGGTCGGAGTATGACATGTCACAGAAAGTCGCTGTCCAGCTTGGCGGACTCTCGAAGTATCTTGAGGCGTCTTCAGAGAATTACAAGGCGTGTCTAGATTGCTTGAAGCATGATCTCGTCATCGATGGGGTCGCTGTTTGTCTCCGTTTTCACTACTTAAAGTTCGACCCCAACGGGCGTCCGAAGTTCAAGGATCTGGCTGAATGCCTCGCTGATCACCTAATCGAATATAGCTTCTCCGCAAGTAGACGTGGACGGCCGGAGAAGGCTCATCACTACAGCCAACTTCGCCGCGAGGCAAAAAAGCTGCTGCGAAAGTCGTCCATGTCAGGTGAAGCGGGTGAAGTGCTTCTGTACTTTTTGCAGGAGGCAGTGCTTGGTGCCCCGCAGATGGTTTCCAAAATCGATCTCAAAACCAATCCCAATCTTGAAAGTCACGGGTCCGATGGTTTGCACATGAAATGGCATCAGGCGGACCAAGTGCTCGACATCTACCACGGTGAAGCGAAGCTCGAGAAAAGCGTTTCCAAGGCCATGTCGAACGCGTTCGAGAGCATGACGAAATTTCATGCAGACGAACTGGATGATCACGAACTTCGGCTCGTCACTAGCCATTACAAATGGGCCGATGGTCCGCTAAAGGACGCAGTACTGAGGTATGTAGATCGGAAACAGGGCGGCGGTGACTGTCGGGTGAACCATGCGTGCTTGATTGGCTACGACTGGAAGCTCTATAAGGGGTTGAGCGGGGAGGTGAACCAGATCATCGCGGACTTCAAACAGGCATACACCCTACGCGCTCCTAAATTACGTGACATGCTGGCGCGTCGTTTCGCTGCTTCAAATCTGAAGCAATTAAGGTTTGAGTTTTTCTTCATGCCATTCGATAGCGTTCAAACATTTCGCGACGCATTCCATGAGGCATTGGCGTAAGCAACGAAGGGGATGCGGTCGTGGAAGAACAGCTATCTGCAGGGTTACAGGGGCAAATTGCACGTTTGATCCTTGCTGATGTCGAACGACAGCTGCCTGGTCAAGGCGTGCAGACCTGGCGTTTCGACGCCGAAATTGAAGATTTCTTTCCCGATGCCGGCGTTGCCCTGATGACTTCGGAAATCTTCGAGATGATCTCTGCGGCGTCATGCCTCGCACTGTCTCCGCTTGCCGATGACCGCACGTGGGCCTTCGAGATCATCACTCGCGCTCTGCGCGTCGATCGCGGTCGTACACCCGCTATACGCTCCGCAGCCGAGATGGTCCTCTCGAGGCTTGGGAACTTTCCGGGCCGCAAGTTGCTTCGTGACGAATACGGCGTGGGCGAGGATGATTCAGGGCTCTCTCCTTACCTTTCGCTTGAAGTAGTCGCCCGTGAGATCGACAACACCGTTGATCTGCCAAGCGGGAGGGCACTTGCGCTAACCGATTTTCAGTACGACTTGTTTGAAGAGATGGGCAACTGGCCAGCTGCGAGCATCTCCGCCCCAACTTCGGCTGGTAAGTCGTTCGTGTTGACGCTGGACGTAGCACGGCGGATCCGCTCCTCCAAACGCTTTTCTAGCATCGTGTATGTCGTTCCAACGCGTGCCCTGATACGGCAAGTAATGCTGGATGTAATTCACGAGCTAGATCGCGAATCGATGACGGACGTTGCTGTGCGTTGCGTTCCGATACCCTTGCAGCCTAGCTCCTCCCGTCGCGCAGTCGTGTACGTCCTTACCCAGGAAAGACTGGTGAGCCTACTGCAGTCTGATGAAGGGGAGCCCGACGTGACAACGCTAATCGTCGACGAAGCTCAGGGCATCGGCGACGGATCGCGTGGCATTATCCTCCACTCTGCGACCGATGCCGTGCTGGCCAGATTTCCGAAATGTCGAACCTATTTTGCAAGTCCGACCTCTTCAAATCCTGGATATCTACTTCAGATTTTTCACCGCGAACGGGCCGCGCCGCCTCTCATCGAGGAGCATTCGCCGGTTTCGCAAAACATCATCTTGGTTCATCCGAAGAAAGGCGACCCGGAACGGGTAGACTTCTGGGTCTTGGTGAACCGGAGGAGTGTGTACCTTGGGGAGTGGGCGTTGGGCTTTCGGTTTGGCGGCGAACCGGTTCTCTTGCGGCGTGCGAGGATAGCGGTCGCGATCACGCGTTCCGGCGAGAGCACCATCGTTTATGCGAACGAACCCTCACAGGCCGAGGCATTGGCTGCGCTCGTGTCGGAGATGCTCGTAGAAAAACACAGCAACGAGCCGATTCCGACGGCGATTCAGGAGGTCGCATCCTTCCTGCGGGACCACATCCATCCCGATTACGGACTGATCAAGGTTTTAGAGCGAGGCGTCGGCTTCCACTACGGCGCGATGCCATCCGTAGTTAGATACGCGGTCGAGGAATTGTTCAGCGGCGGGCACCTTCGCTTCATCTGTTGCACGAGCACGCTGCTGCAGGGTGTGAATCTTCCCGCAAAGCACATCGTCATCGAGAACCCAAGTCGAGGTCGCGGGAGACATATGAGCCGCCGTGACTTCGTGAACTTGGCGGGGCGAGCCGGCCGACTCTGCAAAGAGTTTCAAGGTAATGTTTGGTGCCTCTGCCCAGAAGCGTGGGAAGTGAAGTCTTATCGGGGAGACGTGTTGCAGCCAATCACGTCGTCATTCGAGGAGACCCTCTCTGATGGTGGCTCACTGATCACGCAAGCTATCGACGGGACCGTTCCACCGGACAAGGTCGAGCTGGCCACGGCCGCATTGGGCAAGGTCTTTGCAGAGTTCACGCAGGCAGGGAAGAGCTTGGCCGACTCACAGTACCGGACGGACAGCAACGCCGAAGGTCTACGGCAGACTGCGGAGCGTTGCGCCGCGATCAAAGTGGACCTTCCGCCGCGCATCTTCGAGAGGAACGCGACCATTCTTCCGATGCGGCTGCAGGCTCTATATGAGTATCTGCGGAATCAACCTGATCTGATGCAATGGACCCCGCTACCAGTTCACAATTCCGGCTCCCAGGTTCGGTTGAAGCTGATCTTCCAGACTGTCGAACAGATTCTGGAGGAACGTCCTCCCGAAGATGAGGGGTACACGCTGTGCGCGTGGTTGGCTGGCGAGTGGATCCGCGAGGTCTCGCTGAAAGATATTATTGAGGAGCGACGCCGGTGGTTGGTCAACAACGACCGTGATGCCGAAATCGACAAGGTCATCGCGGATATCATGGGGATTCTTGAGAACGATCTCCGGTACAGGTACACGCGTAACCTGCGAGCATACAGCGAGATTCTCGCCGTAGTGCTCGACGACGTTGGGCTGCACGAAGCCGCAGACCATCTAGTCCCGCTGCAACTGTTCCTGGAATGCGGCGCATCAAACCCGATCACGATCAGCCTGATCTCGTTGGGGCTGTCGCGCACGACAGCCTTGCTTATCCGCAAACGACTGCCATTCCCCGTCAACGCTAACCCGGAGGAATGCCTCGCGATCATCGCCGCCAGCGACGATTCCCGGTGGAATATTCCGGCGATCTGCGCAGCAGAAATCAAGTCACTGTGTTGGTCGCCAGTCAGACGTGCGGAGGCACAGCGAGCTAGACCATAAAGAGCTTGCAGATCAGTTAGACCAGCTGGAAGAGCTGGCGGGGGTATTCTGCGCCACAAAAGATTCAAAGGTCTACAAAGCGATCTCGTCAGTTTTGCGAATTGTACTGCTGGGTTCGAGCGGCAATGCCGCGCTCGTCGCGGACGTTCTACCGCAGGTGGATCTGCCTGTTCTCGTGTGCCCAGCTAAGGGGGATAAGAGTTTGACGTCCATACAGCTCCCTGCTCAGCTGCAAGTCAACGGACCGAGTGGGATCACGTTCGGTGCGGGCTGCGCGTTCGGGCAGGTCAGGATGAACCTGAACGCATGTAACTTGGCACTCTCGGGCGTTCTTGCCACTGACGGAAGGACGATGAAACTTCCCCAATGGCTCGCGCAGAAACTACTCAAAGGGCATTGGACCATTGCGCACGTGATCAAAACGATCGCAAACAAGGGCGGTGGCGCCCACTTCGAACCAAACGCTGACATTAACGCCATGGAGGCCGTAGTCAATTTCCACCGGATGGCAATCGCCAGAATTGGCACGGAACTGGCGCCGGCGATCCGCCACCAGCTCAATATCGCATACCCAACGACCGCGCGTCGTTGATTTCTGCTGCCAAGCAATGTTTCATTCAGATGGAATCGCGCTGTGCAACCTCAGCTGCTTGTCCCAGACACGAAATGAAGCACGCATAATCAGTCTGCATTCAGAAACGTCCGTTCGGGAATGGCATCGCAGACGCGCCCGAGACCGGTGTAGGCACGTCGCGAAGGGCGATGACCGCTGACCGTTTCGGAATGGCTGCCGCTTAGGCCTTCTGCAGATGAGCGTCGTACAACGCGCGGTACCGCCGCAGCGTGTCTTCCAGCCACGCAAACCGCTCCTGCCACGACGTCCAATCCGCGAAGGGCGTGAACCGGTACACGCCGACCCAGTGCCAGTCGTCACCGGGTTCCATCGTGGCGTTCGGCACCGGCGGTGCCGCCAGCTGTCCCACGTTCGCGACGGTGATCTCGTAGTGCTTGAGCGCATCCTTACCGGTGAACTTGAAGCCCACCCACACCCAGTTTCGTTCCGGTGCGATCTGGACCACCAGGTGGATGCCACGTTGTAGCTCGCCCTGACGAACGTAGCGTTCCTTCGACTTCTCAATCACGACGACATCGTCGAAGCGCAAGCGGTCAGCGTTCATCTGGAAGCCTTTCCAGAACGTGGCGCTGGCATCTTTCAACGATTCGTTGTCATCGTCGAACTTCGTGAGGATCCGCGGCGTGAAGACGTCATGAAATCGTTTGAGCTGCACGGCGAGCCAGTCGTGTTGCCGTGACCAGTCGCCCCGATCGGCGGCCTGGGCTGAATCGAGGAATACGGCCACCCTGGGCGTCCGCTCGTCCGACAGCCACTCGACTTGGTAGCCCAGCTCCGACTCGATCGCGGTCTCGTCCTGGCGGACGATCTCCAAATCCCTGATCGCGCCGGCCCCGCGGAAGTAGAGCTCGACGTTGACGCACGCCTCGTCCGTGTCCGTGGCAACGGCGAACGCTGCCCCGGACCGACCGGCACTGTACGACACATGATCTCGATCGGACGGTTTCGCCGGTACTAGGTCGGGTGCCACGGTGGCAAGTCGCACGCTGAACTCTTGCCAGTACTCGCCCCGCAGGGACTTGAGGGTCGCCTTGTCCGCGTCGGTGACGACGACGCCGTCCGACTTTCCGGGGCGGTAGGGCGCCTTTGAAAGACGCGGCCACAGCTTGGCGATATCGCCCGCCAGTGTCTGTCCCCGCTTGCCAATGTCGGCAGCGTTCCACGTCGCCAGCGTGGTGAAGTACTTGTTGAGCTGAGCGTTGCTCTTCTTGAATAGCCCTCGCTTCACGTCGAACGGACGATTCGAGAGGTTCGGGTTGTACCCGGTGAGCGTGAGATTGCCGATCGTGTGCAGCCACGCGTCGTGAGCCGCCTGCCAGTCGACGCCGAGCATCTCCTGCCACGCGTTCGCGAACTTGCCGTTGCCGTCGATCGACTGCGGCAGCACGTGCTCGATCGTTAGCTTCTCCAGTTCGGGGCCTTCTTTGTGACCGTGTGCCCGTTCCAGCCCGCGGAGGACCAGCTCACATTTACGGCGCTCACGCCGATAAATGGGGAAGCCCAGCAGGGCGGTGGTAAACGCCGCGTCGTCCGGCCAGCCCTTGGCCGCCCAGTACGTCCGCAGGTCCTCAACCGGATTGCCATCGATCGCCTTGATGGCGGCAGTCATGAGTTCGTTGTAGGAGCGCGTCGACTCACCGCAGATCGAACGCCGAAGGACGAAGCTCTCGAGGTCCGCGATGCACGCCAACACGGCGTCAAGGCTCAGCGAGCCGGCCGCCTCCCGGGCGAGCAAGTGCATGAGCAGGGGGTACGCCGTCGTTACGTCCAACAGGCTGACGCGGTCGAGCGCGGACTCAAGGCGGCCGTCGGCGGCCGTCCCTTTCCGCCGGAGGAGTTCCTCGAACTTGGCGAAATGGCGGAGTTCGGCGAGCAGATCTTCCGCACCGATGTCGCGGGCTCTGACCTGATCTTTGAAGTCCACGAACGTCGCGCCCCTGCGGGCGTAGGCGCCGTCCCGCATGAGGTAGTTGCGGTAGAACGCCGTCGGGTCCAGCGACTCCTGGTCCTCGCCGGCCTCGAACACGGCCTCGAACGGCACCCAATTCTGACGGTTGAACTCGTCCTGTTCGGCGAGCGGCACCCTCATGAAGATGAAGTTGCGGATCAGGTCCGACTCGGCGAGTGGCAGTCCCGTGGAGTTCAGGCTCTCGAAGATCTCGTATGGGTTCTCGCCCTCGACGGTGACGACGACCAGCGACAGCCGTCCCGTCGCCGCGGCCAACAACGACTTGAGCCGTCGCTCCTCATCCCCCTTGGCGTACTCGCCGACCGACGCTTTGAAGAATCGGTGGGCCCGGACGATCCCGTCGCGGCGGGACTGCTCGGCGGCCTTCCCGTCCACGATGGCGAACAGGACCTCACGGTCGCCGACACGTGGGACGACCTTGTACCGCTTGAGGCCCTTTGCCCGCTTGTGCCAGAGGAACGTCTCGCTGACGTCCTCCGCAAGCTCGGGCAGTTGGGCCTCCGCCGCCACGTCGCGGATCGCCGTCAACAACACCGTGAGCGTCGTCAGCCGCTGTTGCCCGTCAATCAACAGGTACTCTGGCGTCTCGCCGGGCATGTGGTTGACCGGCGTGCACACGAGCGGGCCGAGGAAGTGAACCCGGAGCCTCGCATCCTCGACCAGCGACCGCAGGTCGTCCCATAGGCGTTGCCAGTTCTTCAGCTTCCAGGAGTAATGACGTTGGAAGAACGGGATCAGGTACTGATCGCCCACGTACAGGATGTCTCGAACGGTCTTCGCCTTGGCGTCCATCAACCCCTCCGAAGTGGTCGGTCGTGTAACTCGGTCACCTGAAATCGGACGATCCGTTTCGATCGCCACCGTCGTGTTCGCGGCGTGGATTTTACAAGCAAGGCGACACTTTACGAAGACCCCCGCCTCACCGTCCGCCCCGTCCGCCCCGTCCGCCGAATCGAACGTGGTTGTCAGCGTCCCCATTGGTCCCCGCCGGCTCCGATCCCTCTAATCGCCGACGAGGGCACCTTCCATCCTCTCGGGGGCCCTTGCGACCTTCGCGAGGATCAGAAGAGGGTCCCCAACATCCAGGGGGCTCCCCGTGTCACACCGAATGAACAACGGGGTGCTAAGGGAGGGCGGACGCTGCGGACGAGGCGGACGGCTGCAGGAGACTGGACGGAGCCCGGCCATCAAGCGACCGTTCCACTGTTCCGGCGTTCCAACCACACATCGACTTGGGACGGAAAGGATCGGAAGGGCACGGCGACATCTTCCTCGGCATCAGCTTGGGGAGTCGCCACTCCATCCCGCGATGGGATGAACATCAGCCCCTCGCCAGCCTTGCCGAACGCCTCGGCTTCACCGGCCGAGTAACACCGGGCCGTGTACGCACAGAGCACCGCGTCCAGTTGGTGATTCGTGAACCCACTGCAGTCGATGCCGGTGATGCCTGCCACCGAGGCGCAGATCGCCCCGGCGTGCTGCTTGTAATCCTTCGGCTTGTGCGGGATGCCCAGCCGCGCCCACACCGCCCGCGGGTACGTCTCGATCACCTTGACGTCCGCCAGGTGCATCGACTCAATCTCGTACCATCGCACGAACAGCGAGGCGACGCCCGCGAAGGACCCGACGTGCTCGCCGGTCGCCGCCTGCAGCATCGTCTCACAGCTGCGCCGCGCGTAGTTCTCGGCAGTGTGATCGGGCACCGACCGGGGCGCATCCACCGCCACGATTATGCGGTCACGTGGGAAACGGCTCATGTACCCGATCAGCTCCGAGGACCTGCGAAAGTGGTGGGGCGGCTCGACCAGGGCACCTCCCGCATTGAGTACGGCGACCGCGGACGAGGCCTTGGCACTGACCGCCGAGCACCCGAGGTCGATGCCGACGTGGTATTCGTAATGGTTGCCAAGTCCTATCAAGGTCCGCCCTCACCCCTGTGAGATGGGGTCATAGAGCACAATAGCGTCTATTGGGCGTTATTCAACGGTGCGATAGGACCTGTGGGGCGGTTTAGTGGTTCCGTCGCCGCCATACCCTTGCCAACTGGGGAACAGTGACCCAGGGCACGGGAGCGACATGGCGGCGGCAAAGGGCGATCTGGCGACGGTCTTCGGCAAGCGGCTGCTGGCGCTGCGGGATGCGGCGGGGCTGACGCAGGAACAGCTCGCCAAGGCATCTGGGTTTGACTACAAACACATCGGCTCGCTCGAGCGGGGCGACAAGACCCCATCGTTCGAGGCGATCGAGCGCATCGCCGGCGCCCTCAAGGTGCACTACTGCGAGCTGTTCCTGCCCGCCGACCTTTCCATCGTAGCCAAGGGCGAGCAGGGCCTGCGGATCCTCGTGCGCGACTTGGAACGGCACGGGTCGCCCGCCCTTAAACGCTTCCTCGCCCAGTCGCTGGCCGCCGCCGTCGCCCTCGCCAAGTCCGATCCCAGTTGACCACTGTACCGGACGCCATCCGAGCCCAGATAATTGTCGAGATCTATTAGAAGGGCGAACTGCGCCCATAATTGTTCGATAAATTGTCGGGTGATTTAATGGTGCAATGAATAATGCAAACGTCCTGCTCCACGCGGGTGGCCACGGCGCCTGGGACCCTATCAACCCGGTCGACATGCCCCCGTCTCCTTCGACCACGTCGACATCACCCTCTACCCGCTGAAGCACACCGCGCGGCGAGTGCGAACGTACGTCGCCATCCTGATGGAACGGCGGAACGTTGGAACGGTCCTGTGCCGGTCCAACGGCACGTACGAGGCGACGCGGGCGACCGGCGGCCGGACCGAGTACCACCACTCATTGGCAGAAGCCGCGACCTACCTGGCCGCAGACGGGATCCTCTCATGAACGGGATCACACGCTTCGCCACGGGCAAGATCGTGGCCACGCCTGGCGCCGTTGAGGCCGTCGATGCGTCCGGGGAGGGCTTTGGTCCATTTCTGGCTCGGCACTGCGTAGGGGACTGGGGCGAGGTCTCAGCGTCGGACGCCCGGGCGAACGAGCGTGCCCTGGCCAGCGGCGAACGCCTCCTTTCGGTCTACCGGACGGCTTATGGCGTCAAGATCTGGATCATAACGGAGGCCGACCGCTCCGTTACGACGGTGCTGCTGCCGGAGGACTACTGATGTCAGAGTTTGTTAAGCCCGTCGCCATCTACGCTCGCGTCTCGACCTCGGACCAGACGCTCGACGCTCAGCTCTGTGACCTGCGCGAGTACTGCCGGTCCCGCGGATGGCGGGCGGTCGAGTATACGGACCAGGGCGTGAGCGGGGCGAAGGACAGCCGGCCGGGTTGGAACGCGTGCTGGGACGCCGTGCAGAAGGGGCACCATCCCGCGCTGGTCGTCCACGCCTAGGACCGGGTGGGGCGATCGTTGCCGCACCTGGTGAAGATCATCACGTTCATGTCGGAGCGGAACGTTGCGCTCGTGTCGTACCGCGAGAACCTGGACCTGACGACGGCGGCGGGGCGGATGCTGGCCGGCATCTTCGGCGTGATGGCCGAGTACGAGCGCAGCATCATCAGTGAACGGACGAAGGCGGGGATGAGGGCGGCCAAGGCGAGGGGGAAGCGCATAGGTAACCAGCAGGCTCGCTTCTTCGATCGTAAACGGGCTGCGGAGTTGAGGGCGTCGGGGATGGGACAAGTTCGGATCGCCAAGACCCTGGGTGTCGGCGTGGGCACGGTGAACAAATGGGCCCGAGCGCAGCAACCACGTGAAGTGATCTCGAGGCCCGCGCTGCGCCCGTTATAAGCAATGCGTCAGATTGCACTAGACGACCATCGTCAATCGTCCGACTATATCCGCCATCACAGAAGGGAGACGATGGCAGAACTGGGGTCGGAACAGCCAACGGTCGCACACGAGGGGATTGTCGAACAAATCCAGCGACATGCAGCGTGGGGCGTACCACTTGAACTGTTCGTCTACTTCACCGGGTACCTCGCAATGTCATCCTTCGCCGCGCGCGTCGGTCTGCCAACGAGTAGCCTGCTTGAGCCGCAGTACGTGGCGACTGGCATTTGGATTCTCACTCCGCTAGCGGCGGTGGCAACCTTGATTCACGCGGGGGCAGCCTCGATTAAGGGCAGTACGTTGGAGCCGGTCGGCAGCGTTAAGGAATGGTGGGCCGAGGTGCGGGCCGGCCTCCCGCGCCTCCTGCTGATGTTATTCCTGCTCGGTCTAGCTTATACCACGCTGATTCTATTGGTGCTCCCAATGTTGGCTCTGGTCGGGCCGCGATTTAGTGTGCCGAGCGTGCGCGACTCTTTGCTGACGGCCGCTTGGCTAATCACAACATCGCGGGTATTTACGCGGTTGCCCTGTACCTAGCTCGCATCGTGAAGGCATCCGCGGAGTCGAACGTGTCGTTCGCTCAGCCGTCGGCTTTCGGTAGATCCGCTGTCGCCATGATGCTCCTGGTCGTGCTTTACCTCGCGTACGTCGGCACGTTCACGAGCTTCTGCATGACCCATGTTCCGGCCACGCTCGGGGGGTTCCGGCCACTCCCGGTGCGTTTCCTGCTGAAGACCGAGCCCAGCACACTGATCTCGACAACGACACCGACTGTTCCCCCGTTATTGAAACCGGATACGGACGATCCGACGAGGTCCGAACGTCGCTATCTGTACCTGGCTACAGACAACGATTACGCCATCGTGGGCGCCGAGGGCCACGGGTGCATTGTGTTCGACCAGGCCCTCGTCGATGGCTACCAAGTAGAGCCCAAGGATTGAGCCGCTGGTATTCGAGAGGGTTAGCCGGCAGACCGGCGTCTGAGCGTCTCGACGTGACCTCGAGAAGGTGGTGCGAGGTCGTTCTCAGATGGTCCTTCCAGAAACATTGTTCCGCCCTGGTGCAAGGGGCGTAGCATCTTGTTAGGGTTTGGTCGCCCTAATCGTACTGTAAATCGAAAACCTGTGGATCACTTCTGGATCGGCAAAACCGACGCCCTGAAGCAACATAAATACCTGCTGCTGTAGCAATTTTCCTCCGCCACTGTGAATATAAATCAAAAGATGAAGAACGTGGGTGGATATTGGTGTCGGTTCAGGAGTATCGAGTAGCGCTTCATGTATAAATATTACTCCTCCAGTCGGCATATGATCGTATGCCCGCTTAAGAAGAAAAGTAATTTCCAACTCAGGCCAATCATGTAAGATGTTGCTGAAGTGGTACGCTTCTCCGTACACCCATGGATCAACAAAAAAGTTGGACGGGTGATAACGAATTCTGTCCATGCCAAACGTCGAATTCATCTTCGACGAAGCCACACAAATGTTGTCCAGATCCATGATAGTGATCAACGGCGGACTAACAGCAGATTCTTCCAAACTAAGGGCAACGGCGAGGGCACCAGACCCACCGCCGGCGTCCACTATCGCCGGTATCCCGTCAAATATACGGGAACGCACCTGTTCTAGCATTGGAGCCATAATATGCCGATGCATTCCAAAGAGGAACCCTCGTGCTTCCTCTTCGCTGATCAGGCCTCTGCGCCAACGCTGGCAGAAGGTCTCTCGGATACGGGTTGCATCACCAGATATACCAGCAACTAACTTCTGATAAGCGATATTTCCAGTCGAACGTGCCGTAGCGGACCCTATAAAAAGTGGTCCGCTCCATGTAACAAAATCACGAAACTGCGCATCGACAACATACTTACCGTTGCTGCGTCGTAGGAGTATAGTTGAAGCAGCAAGCAGCTGGAGAAGGCGCTCCAAGCATTCCCTGTCAAGATCGAGGGAGGCAGATATCTCGGATAGATCCGTCGAGTGATCAAGTGCGTCCAGAACGCCAAAGTGAATGGCGACATTCAGAGCGGCTGGCACATACTCGCCCAACTGCAGCTCAAGCATGGCGTGGTAACCGTTAGTGTTTATACTCGGCATGTTCATCGTCTTGAGACCCCGGCCCGCCAGTACTGAATTGAGCGTCAATCTTGGCGAAAAGATCGTGCTGCTCGGAGCCCGATCGCGTGATGAGGCAGAGCAGGTAGCTGCCATCGCTTATCTCCGTATGGGGAGGGATTCCGAGCATGGCTCCAGTACGCGTCTCCGTGTCATACAGAGCTCCCGTTCGCCTAAGGCCCTCTATCACTTCCCCGGTCCCCATGGCCGGCCAGTGTGCCGGAGTTAGGTATTGGACGACATGCCGGTCTACTGTGTCCGAGCTCTTTACGACTCGTTCCCAGATTCCGCCATAGATGGGCAGTGATCCACCGACCCGGGCATTCATTTCGGTAAAATGAACCTTTCCCCGCGAATCGAGAATGCCGTCGGCACTCATGTATCCTCGATAACCGATGGCGTGGTAAAGCTCCGACAACTTTCGTGCATGTTCCAGTGCTGTGCGCAGACTTTCCGGCGGGATGTCCCAGTTGAGCGGCGTGTGCTCACGAACCAACTTTCCACGTTCGTACTCGAGTCCACCTGCCGCAAGGAAGGTAACTTGCGAATCATCCGCTCTGAACTCAAACCACACCGTCTGGCAGCAGGTTTTTAGCTCTTCAACTATTACGGGGAAGCGGTTATCCATGGACCCCCAAGTCCATAGGTAGGGAATGCTTCCTTTTAATTCCGAAAGATCATTGACCCATATCGAGCCCGCTGTCCGTGGCGCTGTCGTCCAGTCCTTCCGGATAACGGTGCAGCCCGCCCCCGCACTGTTATGAGCCTGTTTGACCATAACACCATCAGTGTCCTTGAGCAGGGCGGAGATTGCAGAATTGAGCTCCTCTTGTGTCCTACAGACCGTTCCCCTTGGAATAGGCGTTCCACTGGCGGCGGCGAGAGCTCGAAAGGTCGCCTTGCTATTGACCAAGGCATCGCCCCCTTGGCTGAAGAACTGTGCCCCTGGCATAGCTAACTCGATCTTCAAACGTGTAGCGAGGTCCGCCACTTGAACACCGGGCCAGAGGCAAAGCAGTTCCGAGCAGTCTTTCACGAGGGGGGTCAACAGATCAATGAGATCGGGTGATACCAAGCTGAGCGGATCAAGTAGCCGCCCCTGGTGTCGACCGGTGGGCGCGATGAGGATCGTGAGTCGCTCTTTCCGAACTCTGAGGAGACTGCAAACATGGTCGAGGAACTGCTGATCCGGCGGGGAGGGGACAATGACTATGTCGCCTTCCCGGGCAAGCCAAAAAATCCTCTGGACGAACGTTCTCTGATCTGGCTGTCGGAGTAGCGATCCGTCGACGTGATTTGCAATGAGCAACCGTGCGTGCGCATTCATCATCTTGTGTAATCTTCCATCGTGCCACTTCGAACCATATCCAGGGTGAAGCAATGGAATCCCCCGCCGAAGAGCCGACGGTGCCGATGCCGCACTGGAATAACCAGAAAGCCCTCAAGCTCTAGGGCCCGGATAACATCAGGACAGTCCTGGTTCGCAACAACAGTTTCGGGGTTTACGGACAACACGTTGAGATCAATGTACGGACTCGTCAGCAACAGGTCGCCGTCATCGTAAATAGGAAAGTTCTTCTCCGACGGGATAGGTGGTATGATGAACTTCCACTTATTGAAAGGGGCGGGTAGATGGTCGCGAACGCTCAGATCCCGGGCCAAGAACACACCTGGACGCAGGGCGAGGATCATGCTGTCGATGTGGTTGTCGCTCAGCTGATAAACGCGGTGCACCCGATACCTCTCGCCTACGTGACGCTCCAGCCATGAGCAAGCGATCGCGTGGTTCTCGTTGGCAACATTAACGATTAAGTCTTTGCCGAGCCGCAGGACCTGCGCTCCATCCAACATCATGTCCAGACCGACATCGTACGGCGAAGACTCAGGATTCTCGATCGGTTCGGTCGGCCCTCCGAGCGTTGTTTCCGTGGCTCGTGCATAGGACAAGTCAAACGATCGGTCAGTGAGGACCGGCCTCGGCATCGTGGTCCAGCGAGCGCCGACTTCGAAGTAATGATGAAATACCTTGGCCAACAAACGCGTCTCGAGATATCGGGATCGAACTGCGGGCGGCGTCTCGATGATCTCGTCACCCAGAATCAGGGTATTATCTCGGATGTTGAGCGCTGGCACAGGCATCGCTTCCCACCCGAAGCCGCGGATGGTTTCTGCACTGTGGGGCAGCTCGATTGGCCGGTGAACCTTGATGCCAATCGATGCGAGCGTTACGGCAAGCCCCTCCACGTCCTCGTTGAGTTCATCGACATACCGCTGCTTGATCCGCCATGCCCGCTCATGCGCTCTACGATCCGTCGATTTCCTAAGCCGCGGGTAGGCCCAGTCGCTGCGAAATAGGTTCTCGTGAAAGAATATGTCAAACGAGACTTCCCGGTCGTGCGAGGTATAGTTCTTCGCACTTCCGACGACTACCTCCTTAAGAGGAGACCACTCATCGAAGCTGTTCAACATGCGGTCCTCCCGAGAGTCGATCCTACCAAAAACTGAAGACCTCGGTATGTTATCAACTGGCTGCTTAGCCTGCACCAATCAGATCCAGGAACCGTAACAAGCGGATTTCTATAGCACCTCGGCGCCTCCGGATCTTTTTTATACTGGAGTCACTCCCATCGAACGGGCGAGATAACGAATGTGGTCGCGCAAAGCACTCTCTGCATTGCATTGACCTCCAAGGAGACTCTCAATTCGTTGCGTACGGAAATGAGGGATCGGATCTCGGCTATCACCCGGCAGGATACGCACGCCGCCAGAAGAGCCCACACAAGTGACCACTATGCGAGCAATATGCTCCCACGTGAGGATTTGCTGATCGACGCAGATATAGGTCGGCAGGGGATTGTTTGCCCGGGTCAGAATGCGAACTACCTTCGCCAACGTTGACACGTCCGAGAATTGCCGCCCCTCCCTGCTCACGACCTCGACGGGTAGTCCCTCCGCCGCTGCGCGAACCATCTCCGAAAGGCGGTTTGGGCTCCGACAAGAGCTGGAGCCAGACACCGGCAGACCTACGACGGGACCTGGACGAACGACAATCCCGGTCATTTGATGGCGTGCGCACGCGGCGCGAAGGAATAGTTCCCCAGCCGCCTTATTCGCGCCGTAGAGATCCGTTGGGCTGAGCCAGTCCTCCTCGGACATCTCGCCGGCGAACGGACGATGAACCGCCGCCGACGACAGGAAGATTCCCCGTTTCAGGCCGGCGTTGCCTGCGGCATCGAAAAGCTTTGAGGTGACGGCCGCATCTCGACCCTCGAGCTCGCCGCTCGGATCACCCCAGATGATCGCAGCATGGATACACACATCATGACCTGGAAGCACCGCCCGGACCCGGGCATCATCCTGCAGATCAGCTTCGACTACTTGAAGCCGGGACTCGCTCGCGAATCCGAGCAGCTTGTCCGGCGACCGGGCTACAGCGGTGACGTGCTGGCCGTCAGCAAGGAGCTCTCGAACGATGTGAAGGCCAATGTAACCTCCAGCGCCGGTTAGGAGGGTTCGCATGCCATCAAACTCCTTACGAAGGCGGGACTCTCTCGTTAACAGGTGACTGGCCTTGGCGTGAAACGGGAAGGCGAGCGAGGCAGCGGAGAGTCGCCGTGTCGAGCCAACGGGGCTCACCCGCGAGAGCGAACTCAGACTCCCAATCTGCCAATTGTCGCACGAAGTGCTCCAAGAACCTTTGGGCGGGCATGGCTCCCACACAGAAGTGCGGACCCCAACCGAAACCGAGATGAGGATTCGGTGAGCGATCGAGCACGAGGTCGTCCGGGTTCACGAAGTGCTTCGGATCACGGTTTGCGGCGGCCATCAAGGTAACTATTGGCTCCATCTTGCGAATCGTAATCCCACTTATGACTGTGTCGCGAGCGCAGTATCGCATGGTGGCTTGTGCTGGACTGGTAAACCTCAAAAGCTCCTGAACGCCCTTGGTCACCTGTCCAGAGTCGACGATGCGCCTCGCTAGGCCGGGACGTTCTAATGAAAGTGCAAGGAAGCTGCCCATTGAAGCGTGGGCGGTGCTATATGCAGCGTTGAACATGGCCGCTATGGTGTTGCGGACATAGCCAGCCGACATCTCCCTTACACCCCGAGCCAGATTCAGATCGTAAATTACGCTTCCCGGGGCAGCAACGGGGAGTGCCGCTAAGATCAACTCATTCAGCTCATGAGTGGCTTCGCGACCAGCGTTGTAGCGGTTTCCGTCCAGCGAACTGTCCATTGCCCGCGTCACGCGGACGAAGATCGATTCATAGGTTTCAGAAGCTATCTCGGGTACACCGATCAAGCGGCACGCAAAGTGGAGGGCCGCGGGAGCGGCGGCATCGGACATGAAGTCGAAAGGACGGTCAACGGGTTGCCGGGCAAGGCACTGTTTGAGTCTGTCACCGGCCCCACGACAGACGGTCGCTACGTCAATGCGATCCAAGGTGATCGCTAAGGCTTGTCGCAACGGAATTGAGTCTGGCGGATCGTGCGACTGAATCGTCATCCCCTCGCGGCTTGTCTCATTGACTCCGAGCAACTTCGCCGGGTCACGAGAGAAGTCAACCGAGGACCGAAGCACTCGGCTGCAATCGTCATATCGGCTCAGCACCCAAGCACAAAGCTTGTCGTGCCAAGCTACAGGCGCTTCTACCTGCAGCCGGCGGAAAATCGGATACGGATCCGCGAGCGTCTCAGGGTGCAGCGGTGCGTAGATTTCCGAGCTCAACACTGGCTGCCATCTGTTGTCTTGGTGTCGTCGTCGTCAACGAAGAGATTTTCCAGTGGCACCTGAAAAGCCGCTGCAAGTTTGCAGGCAACATGCACCGTAGGTTCGTAGTCGCCCTTTTCCATAAGCGTGATGGTGTCAACCGGGACTCCAGTAAGCTCGGCCAACTTTTCCGGCGTGTTAGCGTCAGATGGAGCCCGTTTGAGGAGCTCAGAGATTCGTTTCGGACCGAAGGAGGACGTAATGTGATCGTAAGTCATCGAATGCTCCAGTTCCTACTCTTGCGACTTTAGAATTGGATTTGCCTTGGCGTAACCACCAAGCTCCGGGAAAACCAACATATCATCCTGTTCGCCGCGAAACAAGATTATTGCGTGTCACCTGCATACGGGGCAGGCTTTAGGGGGCTTCGTCCTGCGGGCCTAGCTCTACACGGAGGCCAACACGCTCGTCGTCTCCTGCGGCCCCTTTCAGCAGGGTGGTGAGACGTATGCACGCAGCGTCTCGCTTACCGACGAGGGCCCGGAGCTGACGACGACGCGGGTCAATCGGCCCTAGGCCCTTGCAACTAGCCGGGCGGGCACCGCGAGTGGGCCGAGTTCCGGGCCAAGGCGTCCGAGGGGGCGACGACGGACCAGACGCCGCGATGGGGCGTGACGAGCATCAGCGGCGACTACGATCTGCGTCCGCCGCGGGCCGGGACGTTCGTCAGCTGGTGGTGGTTATTGGTGCCGACCGCGGTAGGGGCGCTGGTGGCATGGCGATGGAACGCTAGCAACGTTAACGAAGAACCCCTTCTCGCGGCCGAGACACCGCCAGTCCGGCGCGAGGCAGACGAAGGCCGGGCATCACGATCGGATGGGTAGATCACGGCCCGGCGGCTACGCGAGCCACCGTCAATGTGCGGCCGCCGCCGTCTGAAGCAGCCGCCTGTCCGCCTCCGTCAGTCCAGCCACGTCCGCCTGAAGGTCCACCACGCTTTGCCCGAACAGCACGCCGTACATCACGCAGGCCACCAGGTAGGAGCCGGCTAGGCTGGGGTGACTGCCATCACGGTCGTAGATCGCCGGTGACGCGTGCTGCTGCTGTGCAAACGCCTGCCACACGCGACCTACAGGCAGGACCAGCGCCCCAAGTTCGCTGCCGATCTGCTCGTACGCCGCGGTGATGGCATCCTGCGTCTCGGGCGCATGTCGCCGTGCCCAAGTCATGTACAGGGCGGTCCGGCTGCCGTCGGCGCGGATGCACTCGTCGAACAGTCGCACGTTCTCGGCCATCCGCTGGGCGTTCTTCACCGGCAGGGTACTCTGTTCCTGCAGGACGACGTAGTCGTAGCCGCCGCCCTCGATCGCCGCAGCCGCCTCGCGCTTGTTCCAATGCTGCCGTAACGAGGCGCCGCCGGCGCTGATGAGCCGATGGGACAGCGACCGCCCATCGGCCGCCGCGATCGTGGCGACCAATCTGGGCAGGTCGTTGCGGGCGGTGAAGCTGTTGCCGATGAACAGCACGTTCAGCGATGAGGGTGGTGCACTACTTCGCTTGTTCTTCATCTCGCGGTCCTAGAAGGGGGCTTGGGCCCGCTCGCGGGCGTAGACGCCCCACTGGCTGAACGGGTCGGCAGCCGCGTAGCTGCGCCACAGCGGCAGGGCGTCGTAGGGCCGGCCCGCCTCCTCCAGCGCATCGGCCAGGTTGTACTGCGCCCGCCCGTAGTCCGGGTCGACCTCCAATGACTTCCGCAACGCGGCGATCGCCTCCAGCGGCTCGTTCAGCTCCGATAGCAACACGCCCAGGTTGTTCCAGGCGTCGGCCCGGCGGCGGTCCAGCTCCAGCACCTGACGGTACCGCTCGGCCGCCTCCGGCCGCCGCCCCAGCTGATGCAGTGCGTTGGCCAGGTCGAAGCAGACGTCGACGTCCGGGCCGCCTACCGACAGCGCGTGACGGTAGCTGTCAGCCGCGTCCTCGAAGTAGCCGCCCGACTCCCGCTCCAGGCCCTGCTGGTACCACTCGGCGGCCGTTTGCGGCCCCTCGTCGGCCCGCAGCCGCATGAACGCCTCGGGCTCGTGGGCGTGTGTTGTGGGGTCTTCTTGATCGAAGTCCAGCTGCAGCTGCCCGTCGGGCGTCGCCAGCTCGCCGCCCTCCAGCCGCACGGCCAGGTCGCCGGTCGCTTCCAGCACCGCCAGTTGCTGCAACGGGCTAGCCACGTCCGGCAGCCACCGCGACAGCTGGCGCAGGCTCCGCCGCACGCGCCCGATCGGCACGCCACTGCGCACGATCTCGCTGAGCGTATTGGCGGCCGAAACCCGGCGGAAGTCGAAGTGCCACACCCCGTGCAGCGTCGTCACCGGCTCCACGAGGCCGAGCCGCACCCATGCCTGCAGCCGCTGCCGCGTGATGCCCAGCAGGTCGCAGACCGTCGGCGCTGCCAGCGTAGGGTGCACCTGGTCGCGCTGCGTCTCGAGCCCCAGCCCGCCGAGGAACTGCTCCTCGTTCAGCACGGTCAGGCCCGCGCGGGCCCGCCGCTTCATGATCCGCGCCCGGCGCAGCTGATCGGTTGGGAGTCCGTGGGAGCCGATCGGGATCGACCGCTGCCCGACGACGAGCAGGCCGGTGCCGATGCCGAGGCGCACGCCGTTGCTGTAGGTGCCGCCGTAGGTGCCGACGACGTCGACGAACTGCTCGTGCGTCATCGTCGCCAGCCGCCCGGTGTAGGCTACGAACCGGCCACGGATCAGCCGGGGCACGTCCGGCGTGTTCACGGTGGCCATTGCGGTGTCGTTGCTCATGGGCGTCACCCTCACGATTGTCGCTTGCCCGGGCAGGGAAGACTACGCCTTCTTCCGACCCTTCTTCTCCGCCGCGACCCGCCCAGCCGTACTGGGGGCCACGAGCTTGGGCGGCTTCTGCCCGACGCGGCGCTTCGTCTCGTCCAGGCTCTTCTGCAGCGCCTCCATCAGGTTGATGACCGCCGGCGGCTCGTCGGCCGTCACGTTCGCCTCGATCGTCTGGCGTCCCTGCAGCTTGGCCTCGACGACTTGGCGGACGCTTTCGGTGTAGCGGTCCGTGTAGGTCGACAGGTCCACCTCGTCGGCCGCCATCGCGTCGACGAGCGTGCGGGCCAGCTTCACCTCGTCGCCCGTCACGTCCACTGCCGGGGCCTCGGCGGCGAACTCGCCCGGCTTGCGCACGGCGGCGTCGAGGCTCAGGACCGTTATGGCCAGGATGAGGCCGGCGGGGCGGACGAGCACCGTCTGGTCGTGGCCGCCACTGACGCGCGTGGCGAAGGCGACGCGGCCGGTGTCGAGCATGACCTTGCGCAGCAGCGCGTAGGGCTTTGCCGCCAAGGGGCCCTCGGGCAGCAGGTAATACGTGGTGCCGTCATAATAGGCGGGGTCGATCGAGCCGGCGGGGACGAACGACTCGATGCCCACCGTCTTCTCGTTCTTGAGCCGCGCTTTGCTGATCTCCTGCTCGTCGATGATGACGTACTGGTCCTTGGCGAACTCGTAGCCCTTGACGATCTCGTGGGCCGGGACCTCGCCGTGGAGCGGGCAGACCTTCTTGTAGTTGATGCGGCTGTTGCAGTCCTTGTGGAGCTGGTTGAACGCGATGCGGTCGCTGCCGCCGCTTTGGGTCGCGGTGTAGGCCCGGACGGGGACCGTGACGAGCGAGAAGTGAAGGAAGCCCTTCCAGACCGAGCGTGCTGAGGCCATGGCCATCCCTTGGGGTCCAGTGGATCCCGGGCTGAGCCATCCGTGACTGGTGTTGCAGGACGACGTCGGGCCAGATTGGCCAAACGGTGTCGGGGCGAACGATCCTACCCGATGCCCCGGCGATCTTACAACGTACAGTCCAGCCTGCTATAGCGATATGGGCAAAATTGGTCAGGAAGTGGGGGCACGATGTGATGGGCGTGCTGAACGATGCTGCGCCAATCACCATGCCCGGTGTACACTCGTACGGATGGAATGGACTGGACGATCTCTTTGCGTTCTGCTGCTTGCCCTTCTCGCGACGCCAGCACTTGCGCAGACCGATGTTAGGGAAACGGAACTGAAAATGCTGCGTAGCACCGTGGAGCGTCAAGCTGAGGAGATCCGCCAGCTCAAGCGCCAGCTCAACGAGGTGCCCGCTGCCACCACCAGGTCGTCATCGGACGCGGCGGCCACGACACAACCGGCCGCGTTGACATCGGCGCCTCAGCCCGACGCCAACGCTCAGGCCGACCGGCCGCGCAAAGTCGTTTACGTGCTCGACGGGACCGCAATCGGCTCTGTCGCCCGGCGGGAGCTCGGCCGCTCGGAACTGATGCGAGCGCTGCAGCGGCTTCACCCCCAGGACCAGTACGCGTTCGTCATCGTCGGCCTCGGCCGCGAGGACATCGAGCTGTCGCCGGCGACTCGCGAGAACATCGACCGGACGATCGCCAACCTCCCGACGAACATCCCCTCCACGATCGAGGACGGGAACCCGTTCGATGTCCTCACGCGCGCGGTGACGGCCGGCGCAGAGACCGTGTGGTACGTCGACTCCGGCAAAATGATCCGCGCCAAGCACGCGAGCCGGATCGGGAAGATGGCGGGGGACCGCGGGGTCCGCATCAACACGACGACGGCCTATACCGATGGCTCGGAGGACACCGCCGCTTACGTCTGGACGCTCGCCAACGCATCGGGCGGCAAGTGCGTCGACCGGCAGGGACGGCCGGTCCCGCGTCCCGCCAAGGCCCTCGACCCTGAGGTGGCCGCGCCCATCACGGCCGAGGCTCCTCGCCAGGCGCCCGTCGAGGGCCAGCGTGCATCGGATCCTGGTCTACCCACCCCGTCGAGCAGCACGAATCCCTCGTCGATCTTTGACTTCAACGATTAAGTGCCGGCCGCCCGCGCAGGCGTGACACAATCAGCCGTGGTCTGCAAGTCGCGCGAGGTGGCGGTCGATGGCCGCGTCCAGCTCATCGTCCACGCACTGCTCCGGATGGATCTCCGGCCCCTCGTACACCACAAACATCAGGTCCTCCTCATCGGTGCCGTGGTCCCAGATGATGCCATGGGACCCCCGAGCACATCGAGCCGCTTCAAAGGCTGCGGCGAGGCCGTGCAGCTGCTGCATGGGCGGCGCGGCAGATGGCCGGTAGACGTGAGACACGCGATAAGGATTCACCGAAGGATTAGCGGCATTTAGCATATTCACAAATTAAAATACAGGTAGTGTAGCGGCACAATGGGGCCTTGATCGGCGTCAGCGGGGGGGACGCAGTGACTCAATCCTGCCTCCTGCACAATCGCACATCCCGCTTGCTTAGCTTCTCGAATATGGATCCAGGTCGATCTGGGGGTAATCCCTTGTCTTTTGTGAAACTGGGGATACTTTGTGTTCTGTAGCGATCTCGTCGGGGGGTCGCTGGCACGGGTGGGCAGCAGCAATTAGAGGCAATCAATGAGCTTACGCAAGATTCTCGGAATCGGCCGCGCACGCTCCGCGCGCATGCAACGTCCCAAGCAGAGCATCTTCGAGCTCCAGCCTCTGGAGCGCCGCCTCTTCCTGACCGCAGTCATTAGCGAGCTGCCCGATCGCCAAATCTCGGCCGGCGACTACGTGGACCTCTACGCGAGTTGGCAAGATGCCGAAAACTCAGATCCACATAGCGCGACCGTCAACTGGGGTGACGGCGTCATCGAACCTGCGTACCTTTACGACTGGGGCGGCGGGGGCGAGGTGTACGCCTATCACCCGTACGAGGTGGCCGGCACGTACACGGTGACACTCAGCGTCCTAGGTTCCGATAGCAACGTAGGAACCGAATCGTTCACCGCGACGGTTCTTCGCGTACAGCCGCAACCCTATATCGATGGTCAGGGAACCGCGGTTAAAGGTGCGCCCTACACGTTGACTCTCTCAGGTTATGGCTCGATGGCCGACATCACGCACTGGACCATTGACTGGGGCGATGGTAACTTGGAGATCGTCACGGGCAACCCCGAGTTCGCCCTGCACACATACACTTCGGCACCACAGTCCTATCAGATCACGGCTACCGCCACCGATGCCTTTGGCTCATATGCGGCGCCGTACGGCGTCAGCGTCACGACCGAGGCGTTCGATGCGCCGACCGACCTTCGCGCGACCGTCATGTCCGACCGCCGGATCGACCTCGCTTGGTCCGACAACTCGGACAATGAGGTTGGCTTCTGGGTCGACTACTCCGTGGACGGTGGGACATCTTGGGTGAACTACACATCGACCTACGCGAGCCAGACGAGCTGCTCGGTCGCAGGCCTGCTGCCGGATACCGCCTATACCTTTCGCCTGCGGGCCCGGCACACGAGCGGGAGTAATTCCGCGTTCACCGACTACGTGACGGCGTCGACCCTCGGCGTGTCGGCTCCAGCTGACCTGCAGGCGAACGCTAAATCTTCGACGCGCATCGACCTGACCTGGGACGACCGCTCCGATGCAGAGTCAACCTATTTGGTGGAGTCCTCCACCGATGCAGGGGCAACCTGGTCGCAGTACACCTCGACCTACGCCAGTCAATCAGGCATAAGCGTGACGGGCCTATCGCCCGATACGGCGTACCATTTTCGTGTCCGCGCCCGCGATGGGGGTGGCAACTTCTCCGCGTACGGGAACGTCGCGGTAGCCGCGACGAACGTGTTCGCGGCCCCGGCGAACCTGACGGCCACCGCTGAGGCGGCAACCCGCGTCCGCCTGTCCTGGGTGGACCAGGCGGACGAGGAGTCCGCGTTCTACATCGCCCGATCGATCGACGACGGCCGCACCTGGCAGGAGTACTCCTCGACGTACGCCAACCAGACTAACTATCTCGCGTCCGGCCTCAACCCTGGCAGGACGTACATGTTTAGCGTACGCGCGAGGCACGTGAACGGGACCTACTCGGCATACAGCGCACCGGTGACCATCTCGACGCTCGCGTTCTCCGCGCCATCGGAGCTGTCGGCCACCGTCAGGTCGGGGAGCCGCATCGACCTGTCGTGGCAGGACAATGCCGACGACGAGACGGACTTCCGGATCGAACGGTCGCTGAACGGCGGCGCCTCGTGGACCGAGTACACGTCGACGTACGCGAACCAAACGAATTACCAGGTGACTGGGCTCGACCCGGGCGTATCCTATGCGTTCCGCGTCCGCGCGCGTCATTCAGACGGTTCCTATTCCATCTACTCCGACGTCGTGACCGCGACCACCGTGGCCTTCGCGGCGCCTTCGTCGCTCAGTGTGACGCCGTTGGCGGGCACGGACGCCGAGCTCCGATGGACCAACAATTCCGACAACGAGGCCGACTACCGGATCGAGTGGACGAGGGACGCGGGACAGACGTGGTCCGAGTACACGTCGACGTACTCGAATCAGACCAGCTACGTCATGCGGAACCTTGACCCAGGCATCACGTACGGGTTTCGCGTCCGCGGTCGACACCCGAACGGGAGCTACTCGGCCTACAGTGGCACCGTGACGTTGACCGCGAAGCCGATGGTCGTACCGTCGGGCCTGCTCGTTGTCTCTAAGACGACGACGTCCATCGAACTGGGTTGGAACGACAATTCCGACAACGAATCCGACTTCCGCATCGAGTGGTCGAGCGACTCCGGGACGACCTGGAGCGAGTACACGTCCACGTACGCGAGCCAGACCAGCTATGTCGTTAACAACCTCACGCCAGGGACACGGTACGACTTTCGCGTGCGGGCGCGTCATCCCAATGGCTCCTATTCTGCTTTTAGCAACGTCCTACAGGTCCTGACGACACCGCTAGGCGCGCCGAGCGACCTAACGGCTGACGTCGTGTACGGCAACCGCGTCGACCTGAGGTGGTCCGACAACAGTGAGGGTGAGTATGCCTTCCGCATCGAGCTCTCCACCAACGGTGGCTCGACGTGGAGCGAGTATACGAGTACGGGCGGCGAAGTTGAGAGCCTGGCGGTGACCGGGCTCACGCCCGGCTTGACGTACAAGTTCAGGGTGCGCGCATACCACAATTCGGGCACGTACTCCGGCTACAGCAACACCGTCACCGCAACGCCGTCCGGACTCGGCGTACCGGACGGGCTACAAGCGTACGACTACGGCGCCGGTCAGATCCAGTTGTACTGGAGCGACAACTCGGACGCCGAGACCGCGTACGAGGTACAGCATCGCGTCGTCAACGCGGCCACGTTCGTCATGCATGGCATGGCTGGTCCGAACACGACCAACTACTTCATCGCCGGTCTCGATCCTGCTGAGTCGTACGAGTTCCGCGTACGGGCGGTGAAGAACGGGTCCCACTCCGCCTACTCGAACGTTGCGCGCGCCGGGATCGCTTCCATAGCTGCGCCGACATCGCTCAGCGCCCAGGTCGTATCGGGTAGCCGCGTGGACCTTGCGTGGACGGATAACGCGAGCAGCGAGTACAGCTACTTCGTCGAGCGATCCGACGACAACGGCGCCTCATGGTCGACCAGCTACAATATCGGCAACAACCGTACGAGCTACTCGGCCAATGGCCTGCAGCCCGGCGTCGCGTACCGATTCCGCGTCCGCGCCATGGACAGCGCCGGCTTGCACTCTGGCGCGTCGAACGCCGTCGACGTCGTCACGCGTGCAGTCCAGGCACCGTCCGGCCTCACCGCCACAGTCGTCGCGGGAAATCGGATCGACCTCGCTTGGACAGACAACAGCGACGACGAGAACTACGTGCGGCTGCAGCGTTCGGAGGACGGGGGGGTAACGTGGCTCGAGTTCGCGACGACGAACGCGAACCAGACGGGCTATGCGGTCGCCGACCTACTGCCCGGGCGCACGTACCAGTTCCGCGTTCGCGCCCAGCACGGCAACGGGACCTATTCTGGATACTCCAATACGGTCGCCGCCGACACGCTGCCCTTCTCGGCCCCAGGGGCGTTTGGCGCCGTCGTGCGGTCCGGCAGCCAGGTCGACCTGAGTTGGGCAGACCTGACGCGCTCCGAGAACTACTATCGCCTCGAACGGTCGACCGACAATGGCAGCACCTGGTCCGAGTTCGCTACCACGAACGCGGACGTGACCGGTTACTCGGTGACCGACCTGCAACCGGCGACCTCCTACCTCTTCCGTGCCCGCGCGCAGCACGCGGCGGGGTTCTACTCGGACTACGGCACGGCCGTCTCGGCATCCACAAGTGATTTCCAGCTGCCGACCCAGGTGACCGCGACGGTGATCTCCGGAAGCCGCGTCGACCTGCGGTGGCAGGACAACGCCGACAACGAGTACTACTATCGGCTGGAACGGTCGACCAATGGCGGCGTCACGTGGCAGGAGTTCGGTACCACCAACGCCAACGTCACCTCCTACGCAGTAAGCGACCTGCAGCCGAGCACGGCATACCAGTTTAGGGTCCGTGCGCAGCACGGCAACGGGACCTACTCGGGCTACAGTCAGGTTGTCGCCGCGACCACCGTGACCTTCGCGGCTCCGAACAAGTTGACCGTCGGACCGGCCGTGCGCGACACCGTAGAGCTGCGGTGGCAGGACAACGCCGACAACGAGTACTACTACCGGATCGAGCGCAGCACGGATGCGGGAAGCAGCTGGCAGGAGGTAGGCACGACCAACGCCAACGTCACCGCCTTCGTGGTGAGCGGCCTGGCGCCGAACACGAATTACCAGTTCCGCGTTCGCGCCCAGCACGGCAACGGTAGCTACTCCGCCTACTCGTCCACCGCTCCGCTCGCCGTTGGATTTGCGCCGCCATCCAACCTGGTTGCGACCGTCGCGACGAGCACGCGCGTCGACCTCTCGTGGGACGACGACGGCGACAACGAGTATTACTTCCGCATCGAGCGCTCCGCCGACAGCGGCGCGACCTGGCAGGAGGTCGGCACGACGAACGCGCAGGTCACCTCGTTCTCGTCGACCAACCAAATGCCGGGCACGACCTACCACTTCCGGGTGCGCGCCCAGCACGGTTCGGGCGCCTATTCGGCGTTCTCGACGCCCGCCGTCGCGACGACGGTGACGTTCGACCGCCCAACGGGGTTGGTCGTTAACCGCATATCGGATTCGCGAGCCGACCTCCGGTGGGCAGACAATACGGACGACGAGTATTACTTCCGCCTGGAACGATCAAGGATGGCGGGCAGAGTTGGCAGGAGTTCGCGACGACGAACGCGAGCGTGACCAGCCACGTCGTCAACGACCTGCAGGCCGGCATCGACTATCAGTTCCGCATCCGCGCCCAACGAGGCGACGGCACGTACTCCGCATACGCGTACGGCGGGCAAAGCACGCCCACCCTCCCGCGCCCGACGAACGTGGTCGCAACGTCGATCGGCGGCGCAGCCGCGATCACGTGGTCGGACAATTCCGGTAACGAGACGGGGTTCCACATCGAACGGAGGGACGGTGCGTCCAGCCCGTGGACGCGCATTGGCACGGTGGCGTCAGGCGTCACGAAGTTCACAGATCACGGCCTGCCAGGCGACGCGTTTGACTATCGCGTCCGTGCGTACCGGGGAACTTACCTGCTGTCGAACCCCAGCGATGCCACGACGGTCTCCGTGGACCCCGCCGCGCCGACGAACGTCACGGCCGTTCCGCTGTCCGGCACGGAGGTCCTGGTCCGGTGGGCCGGTGGGACAAGCGCTGAAGACGGTTACACGATCGAACGGTCCGCCAACGGCGGAACGACGTTCGACGTGGTGGGCGGCGTCGGACTCGGGTACTCGGTGTTCCTTGACGAGCTCCTGACGCCGGCGACGAATTACCTTTACCGTGTTCGTGCTAATGTGGGGACAAGTGCATCTGCGGCAGCGGTCGCGTCCCAGGCGGTGCAGACCTTGTCACAGAATACGAGTGGCCTCTATCGGGTCACCTCGGTCGGCAGTGTTACCAGCAATCCAGGTGCGCTGACGGTGAGCGGGAACCTGGCACCGGCGCACAGTGGATGGGTCGCTGCAGGCTCTCCGGCTGGCGCAATCTTCAAAGCCGTGGTCGGATCGGCTGCGGTTCATGAGACGGGCATCACCTACGTTGCCGGTCGGAGCGGCGCCTTTCTGCCCACATCGAGCGGAGTGGTCCTCGAGGATACGTATGCGCGCGCGAACTCCGACGACGATTTCGACGATCATTCCTGGCCCGTCGCTGTGGAGCGGCGGACCGAGCGTTCCGCGTTCGAGAAGATCGAAGCCGAGTGGTTCGACGCTGCAACGGGTTCCCACCTGATCTCGTCTAGTCAGCTGTCCAGCGGCGGCGGGATCGCGGGCAACGTGGGCGGCGATTGGGTGCGCTACGACGCGATCGACTTCGGCGCGGGTGCCGCATCCCTCCGGGCCAACCTCGCCGTCGCGAGTGACTATGCCGGCAAGTTCATCCAAATCAGGCTCGACTCGCCGTCCGGCCTGCTCTTGGGAACATTGAGGACCGATGATACAGGCTCTTGGACGGGCTACTCCCTTAAATCGGCGCCGATATTGCCAGTCACTGGCGTCCATTCGGTGTTTCTGGTCTTCCAGAACAGCGCCACCGCCAACGGCAGCATTGCGAACGTCGACTACTTCAGCTTCAGTACGTCGGCGCAGCCGGCGGCACCCGAGAGCGTGGTCGGGGTACTGGTGCCACCGCATGCCGTGGAGCTTCAGTGGAACCCGAACGCTGACCCTGAGGTGATCGGCTACAACGTTTACCGCGCCGTATCAGAGAACGGGAATTACCGGAAGGTCAACGTCGACTCGCTCGTCGCCACGCCCGAGTTCACCGACTACTGGGCCCCAACGGGAGCAACGGCCTATTACCGGATCACCGCAATCGCCAGCGACGGCGGAGCAACCGTCGAGTCGGCTGGCTCGTCGATCGTCCCAATTGCAATTCCGGCGGTCGGCGGAGCGTCGGCCGCGTACGTCGAAACCGACGTCGCAACCTCCGGGAACTGGCAAGCAACCTACGGCGAACAGGGTGGGCGAGTCTTCGGTGACAGCTCACGCTACGCGCGGTACGCGGAGGTTACGCCGGTCGGTGGCGGCAACGTCTCGCTTTGGTCGCAGTCGGGCGTGACGAGTGACGCTCGCGGACTGTATCGGCTGGATGGCTCGGAACGGGTGGCAGCGCGCTATCGGAACGCGGATAGCTTGACGTTCGACATCAACCTCACCGACGGACTCGAGCACGAGTTGGCGGTCTACGTGGTCGATTGGAACCGGCAATCCCTCACGCAAACCATGGAGATCCTCGATTCTTCAACGGGCGATCTGCTTGATGCTCGCGTGGTCTCGGGGTTCGGCGACGGCGCCTACGTTGTCTGGCGGGTCCGGGGGCACGTGCAACTGCGCGTCACGAGCGCCGCGACCGGCACCGACGCCATGCTCAGCGGTCTGTTCTTCGACCGCATCTCCGTAACGGACGGGCTGGCGGTGACGGGCCATCCTACGGCAGTCGAAGGCCAGCCGTACTACCTCACGCTCGACGGCCAAGGACGCGGCATCACGAGTTGGACGGTCGATTGGGGTGATAGCACCGACCCGGACACGGTGTACGGCTCGTTCGGTAAGCAGCACGTCTACGCCGACGGACCCGGCGGGTACGCGGTCACCGTTACCGCCAGCAACGGGTCGGGCGAGCTCGTGGCGGCCCCGTTTCAAGTGACGGTGCAAAACGCCGCGCCGATCCCAACGATCTCGGGCACCGGCCCGTACTCGATCGGCGTGCCAATTGAACTGACCGGGGCGGCGACCGACTTGGGTGCAGACCTGCTGGTGTTCTCGTGGTCGGTCACTAAGAACGACGTCGCCTACGCATCGGTCAATAGCTCGCTACTCAGCTTCATGCCTGACGGCGACGGAGACTACGTTGCAACCCTCAACGTCAACGATGGATCGACGATAGCCGAGGTTGCGCGCACGATCCGGTTTAGGGGTGGCATTGACGTTACCGTGGGGGCGCCTAGCGACCTGGCCGTGACCGCCGTAGGTGAAACATCGATCGGCCTATCGTGGATCGATCGCGCCGATAATGAAGTGCGCTTTGAGATAGAACGGAGCGAACAGGGCAAGGGGCTCGCGACGGTCTGGCAGGTCGTTGGGACGACGCTCTCACATGAAGGGGTCGCAGGCGCAGTCGCGTTCACTGACTTCCTTGCGCGGTTCGGGCCAGACTACCAGTACCGCGTCCGCGCGATAGCAGCGGACGGTGGCGCGTCGATGTACTCGCCGATCATCAACGCGACGCCACAAACGACGGAGCAACTATCGATAGCTGCGAACGCTGACTGGACCACATTTAGGTCGCGGAAGGACTCAACGTTCGGCATGCCTGAGTGGTACCTCCATGGCGGCGGTTCCATCGTCACGGAAACGGATTACAGTTCGGACTGGTTAGAGGTCTACAACCAGTCAGACCTACCCTACAACCTCGTCGGCCAAGCGTTCCGCAACGCGACGAGCGGTCTGCAGTTCACTACCGGGATAGGCGGCGCGATCACTCTCGCCACCTTGAACCTCTGGGCGACCCAGGCGTACGATCCCGCCATTCCACAAGACTACGTCACGGGGTACGGTCCAGGCGCGATTCGTAACGGGAACACCATCGGTTGGGGCGATGCATCTCACCTATTGCCGCCACCTGGCTCGTCTGCGACCACCGTCGGCGTCTACGCCGTCTACGGCACTTCGGTGACTGAAGGTGAGAGCAATCCTCCCGCGCCGGTTGCGGAAGACGCTCCGATGTCCTTCGTCACGTCGTTCGAGGTCGCCGCTGGCATGCAGAACCTCTCGATCGACGTGACTAGGTTCGTCCCCAACAACGACAACGTGACGTTCCTGTTCGTCAGCGAGGTAAACGCGCCTCGCGTTCGCCTCATGTCTAGCGAGAATCACGTCACGATGAGGCCGCAGTTGCAAGTGCAGCGCGAGATCCTTACGCCAACGACGCCCGTACTGTCGCTGGTTCGCTCACCGGAGGAGTACCCGGCGGCAGACAGCGTCCAGCTCGTGTGGACGGCAGGCTCGCGCGATCCACGGCCACTGACGGGATTCGTGGTCGAGGAGTCGATCAACACCGGCCCATTCGTGCAGCGGACGGACATCAACGCTTACTTGGGAAGCAATGGGGAGTGGATAGGGGCCGTCGCGTACAGTGATATCGAACCGCGCAACCGGTACAGCTATCGCGTCCGCTCGTACCGCTTGGACAACAACTACACGGTCTACTCTTCGACCTCCGAAGTCCAGAGCGTCGCGCCGAAAGTCCCACCGGCGCCCGGTGACGTAGTCGCCGTCGCCAGTTCACCCAGCACCATCGACATCAGCTGGTTGCCGAATCCCGCTTCTACAACCTATGGGTATCGCGTTTATCGAGGGGCTACGCCCGATTTCGTGCCGTCGGCGGAAACGCTACTGAATCAGCAGTTGCTCACCCAGACGCACTACGCTGACGCTGGGCTGTCGGGGTCCGCGTTCTACTTCTATAAGGTTACGGCAGTTGCTGCCGAGAACGTCGAATCAGAACCGGTCCGGGCGATCCAACGTCCTCAAGCGCCTAAGGACCTTACCGCGACGGGCATAGGGACGGGGAAGATCGCGCTGGCATGGGCGCGCGGAACGGGAAACGCCACGCGGAGTTTCCTGCTGTACCGGAGCCGGGTATCTACTTTCATTCCTGCGCCGGAAAGTCTGGTGGCAACGATCAATGGGAGCGAGCGTGAGTACAACGACGTAGGCGTCTCGCCCGGCGCGACGTACTACTATTATCTCGTCGCCGTGGATATTGACGGGCTGGAATCGATTGCATCCAACCTCGCTTCAGCCATTGCCAAGGCACCCGCGGTCGACCTGAACAACGACGGCGTCCCTGACGACGATTTGGATGGCGACGGCGTTCCGGATGACGACGACAAGGATGGCGTTCCCAACAGAGACGACACCGACAGCGACAACGATGGCATCGCCGACCCCGTCGACACCGACAACGACAATGACGGCACCCCGGACGATGAGGACAACGACGACGACGGTGACGGCATCGTCGATGACGAAGATGAGGATGGCTTCGGCGGTGGCAATAGCCCGGTCGGCGAGCCCGATCCGTCCCCCGGTATTCCAGGCGAGAACGGCGCGCCGGCGGTCCCTACCGGCCTGTCGGCGTTGAACCAATGGACGTCTTACGTCTCCCTGACGTGGGGCGACGCGTCGGACAACGAGAGCGGCTTCGTCATCCAGCAGGCGTCGGACGCGGCGTTCACGTCCGGCGTCAAGTTCTTCAACGTGCCCGCCAATACGCGCACGCGGTCGATGACCGACCTGAAGCCAGGTACGGCCTACTTCTTCCGGATCAAAGCGTACAACGCAGTGGGACCTTCAGCGTTCTCGCAAACTGTCATCGTTGTAACGAAGCCCTCCGGCCTCAAGGCCGAGACGAACGAGAACAATGGTATCGATCTGACATGGGATGCCGGTGGTGGTAACGCCGCGATTGTCGTTGAACGCCAGTCGTACTCGGCAACGCACTACAATCCGTCCGAGCCCATGGACGAGTTTGCGGAGATCGCCACGCTTACCCCTGGGCAGAACACGTACCAGGATTCATCCCTGGACGCTGGCCTGCGGTACGCCTACCGCATACGAGCCAGGCACGACGAAGCCTACTCGCCCCACACGGCGGCCGTCTACGCCTACGTAGCGCCCGCCGCCCCCACTGGCCTGTCCGCCACGCTCGCCTCCCATGGGCGATCCCACTGGGGCTTGTTCAACCACCAACATTCCACTGCCAATTTCAACTTGACGTGGACCGACCAAAGCAACAACGAAGAGCACTTCTTCGTCGAACTCAGTGCCGACGGCGAGACGTGGAACCAATACTCTTACAATTATCACTATGGGTATGGAGGCCAGTGGCTCGGCGCCAACGCTGAACACGCTACCATCTCGCACAGCCGAGCCGACGATGACCAGCGGGACCTGTACGTGCGCGTGCGTGCCTACGCCGGGGGCCTCTACTCCGACCCGTCCAACGTCGTCACCCTCTCTCCGCCCGGCGCGAGCACCGTCGATTTGCCCTACGTGTACCTAACCGGCGGAGGCACGGTCGCAGAGCAGGCCGGAGACCCGATCGAGCTCACCGTCAGCCGCTCAAACTACTACTATGGCAGCGGTGTCAGCTTCGACGACCCGTTGACCGTGCAGCTGTGGGACCCGTCCGGCACCGCGGCCGAGGGGGATGATTACCCATCGTTCCCCAGCAGCGTG
Source organism: Tepidisphaeraceae bacterium (assembly GCA_035998445.1). Taxonomy (NCBI): domain Bacteria; kingdom Pseudomonadati; phylum Planctomycetota; class Phycisphaerae; order Tepidisphaerales; family Tepidisphaeraceae; species Tepidisphaeraceae bacterium. Next base: position 63,674 of record DASYHQ010000063.1, read on the forward strand.
ACGATCCCGGCCGGTGAGTCGAGCGTGAAGGTCACCGTAACGCCGACGAATGACGGCTCGCCGGAGCGCACCGAGACCGCCCATTTCGCTATCCGGGGGGCGGCCGGCTACTTGGCGTACGCCCACCACTGGGGGTACTGGGGCTACTGGAGCTACGGCCACATGACGATCCAGGACGATGATTGGGTCGACATCGACGTCGATTCGAACAATACGGATGGGTTCGGTATGCCGTCGCGGGCCGTAAATGATGAGGACTTGATCGAGGACGACGCGAGCAGGCCGGGCAAGATCATCAGTTTAAATGACGATGACTCGGACGACGATGGGATTCCCGACTACGCCGACGGTTTCGACCGCTTTACGGACATGTCGACCGACAACGCAATTAGCGGTGAGGAGTTCGTGCCGCTCGTCGTGCAGTTCGCTCCCGGGATCGACTACACGAAGGCGAGATTCAGGTTCTCTTATGACGACGCTCGACCTGACCAAGTGATGCGGACCGGCGACGGCACGAACGAACATCCTTACGTCTACCAGCCAGGCGAGGGTAAACTACGCTTGTGGCGGCGCCCGGGTAATGCGGTCCGGCAGGGTGCGGCGATCGGAGCAGGTGGCGACTTCATTGAGGACGGCGGGGTCTATGCGCCAGCAGACTTGTTTGGTTGGAGCCAAAGCACGTTGTACATAGAGGCAACGGCCGCCAGCACTGTTATCGGCGATGCCCGGATCGTTATCGAAATGGATCCTGATGGCGACGAAGGTCCGACAGGGTTCACCCTCACCGATGCCGTTCGGTTGACTGTGGCGTTTTCGCAAACCAATGTGGATCGTGACCGAGATGAAGACATTGAGTTCGACGGTTCGGACAATACCTCTCCGGCGAAACCCTACCGCTTCTGGGTGAATAGCGATGCGGGAGGATGGTCGGAAGAAACCGGTTCATTGGGCGGCGGTGCTGCTGACATCGGAGGACCCGCCGACTCGTCCACCGTCCATATCGGCTCCGATATCGGCACTGATGGCGATTCATCCAAGATGAAAGAAGTATTTCGGCGTGATCTGGAAGATTTTGCGCAGATCGCCTTTAGAATATCCGAGGCTGCATGGACATTCGCAGACACCGTAACTATTTCTCTTGAGAACACGTCTAACCCGCAGATGAGCCTGCGCCTCTGGAACTCGGTTCGCGTTCCGGGATCAGCACCCGGTACGTTGTCCTCCACCGCCCACATAAGTAACCCGGCTACGGCAGATTTGATCATGGGTGCTACGCATAATTTCCTCAACAGTGATCCGAACAGCTTCGTGAAACTCGATGCCAGCGGGGAGCTCGTACTTACAAGGACCTCTTTCGCCCAGCACTTTAGTACATCTGCTGTTTCTTCGACTGAGCGGCAATCGCAAATGATGTTCGAAGGAATCACGCCCGGTGCGGGAGACCTGACGTTCCGCTTCCTTAAAGGAGTCACTCTCCTTGCCGAATCTGACGTTCGCTTGAGTTTGCACGACATGTCAGACCTGTACGAGCATCACACCGTTGCGTATGGATTCCCCGTGGGAACTCAAGGTGACTGGTCCAACTCTGGAACGGTTTTCGATCCAAAGATCAATCCCGTTGCGACGATACCGAGATTCGATTCCGGACATCAGGCGGCAGCGTTCGCTACCGAGGCGGATTACCTCGTTTATGTTCACGGTTGGAACATGAATGCGACTTCACGCCGGAGTTATGGGGACACGGCTTACAAAAGGCTGTACTGGCAGGGGTATCAAGGGACGATGGGTATGTTTAGCTGGCCGACCCAAGTTGCACCCAACCCCTTATTCGATCCGGGTAATTTTAACAGAAGCGAAGAAGTGGCTTGGCATTCTGCGCAAGGTTTCCTTAATCATCTGATAGCGAAGCAAAGTGCGCGTCAGAATGGCGGGAGCCTCACTGTCCTAGCACATAGCATGGGCGGGATCGTCGCGTCGGAAGCATTGGCACTGGCAGGAAATCAGAACGTTGCGGATACTGTAATCCTAACCCAAGCTGCTGTTTCGTCCGAGTTCTACTTCGGGGCGGCAATATCTGGAACCGAGTTGTACCCAGCATTTGGGGGACAAGTGGGAGGTTCCAACCCACGTTTCAAAGATTTGGACGACGCGGCCACAAAGTTGGTCAATTTCAACAATGAGGTCGACTACGCACTTCAGCTGTGGGTCACTAATACGAATGCTAAACCTGGCGGACATTTGCATGGGAACCCTGTACAGCCCGGATTCGGCGGTTCGGCGTATAGCAGCACCGGGTCAGGTGCGACTGCAGCAATCACCCGGACCGCGCCAGGGGGAACTGCCGTTCCACTCAATATAAACATCGATACTTACGAGATGTTCGCTCATGGCTTCCACGCCCCATCTTATCCATACGTCTTCGGAGCGATTGGCGCGATAGATGCTGTTGTGGGTCCCTTTCATGCCAAAGTCGATTTGCGCGGCGCACGGTACGGATTCACGAATTCGAGAATTGACCACAGCGGGCAGTTCGGTCATTCTAACTTGGAAGTGGGGAACTACTGGGACGAGGTGATGAAACAAGCGGGCCTACCATGAACGTCACCCGATACCTATTGCTCTTCGTTATTCTTGTCCTTGGCTTTCTTGGAATACGTCGGTTCGATACAATGGCCAACGATGGACGAGGTACTACGATGCCGTCGGACGATGTGGGACCGTCGCATTTGCCTCAGATTAACTTTTACGGACGAGTCGTCGACGAGCGGGGAGCACCCGTGCCGGATGCTGAAGTGGCTGTCATGATTGCAACGGCCGATCCCGCCGCCACTCACGGTGCACGCGTGGCGAAAACGAAGTGGCTAGCTCTGAAGTCAGATTCGAATGGAGAGTTTTCCGTACGGAATGAGCGAGGGCTGCACATCTGGATATCCAAGGTTGATAAGCCAGGTTTTGACTGGGTCTTCGATTGGGCGGAGAAGCCAATCTTCGACCTGAAGAGGGACCTGGTGGGCAACCAGTTTTACGTCTTTGATTCGGGCATCGGCCCCGTTTACGAATCGGATCCTTCGCGACCCGCCGTCTTTCCGCTAATCCGAGCGGGCAGCGACAAGATGAACAAACCGTCGCGAGGCGGATCGGATCGCTTTGACGACGGTCGAGTAAGGATTAACGATCCCATGGATCCCTTAGTCCCCTCAGCCGGCCCCAAAGCGCCAACGACGGCGATCGAACGCAGCAAGCGACTGAGAGAACTTCTAGTTCCCAGCCCTACGACGCGTCCGGAGTAAGTCCCGATGAGAGCCCCGAGCTTTCGGTGTGTCGGCAGACCTTCTCCAGGTTATTCGACGCCCAAACCCTTTAACCCCTGGCGAAGGACGAAGTGTGAGTTGGACTGAAGGTGACCACTTACGGCAGTACAGTGCGGTTGCTTTCTGTGGATGAACCTACAGTGTGTCCTCTGCTTCCCCGCGATGCGTGGTCGTCGGCCCCCATATTCTACTTAGCGGCCTTCCGTATGCCCGACAGCTGCAACGGGTGCCACAAAAGCAGCCCGTCCCGCCTCTCCCGTGGCTCAGGGAGCTTAGCTTCAATAACGTGGCTGACGAGGATGCCCTACCCGTCTCGATGGCTTGCCCTTCGATCACGAGTTGGATCCCGCCCGTATCCAAATAGTCAATCCGCACCTCGGCGATCATCTCTGCAGCGTCCGACACGACGCTCGTCGCTGCGTACTGGACCCCCTGTCCCTTTCCGCCTCGTCCCCCGCTCTGCAATCAACTGAGTGCGAAGGGGGTCCGGAAGTCGGTCGAGGATTTGATATGCGGTTAGGAAGTTAGGTTTGGAGCCTTTCCCCTTCGCAGCCGACTTCAGCACGGTTCGAACGTCATCGATGATTTCGGAAGGCCGGATCATTGTTCTTCCTAGACTTGACCTTGGTTTTGGGGTGGCTGTCCGGCCCCCTCGGTTGCAGCCGCATCAGAGGCCATAGCACCTTTCTCCAGCTTCCGCAGCCAAGCCTCTAAGTTGCGGTATAGCTCCCCGCATTCCTGTTCGTTCTGAGCGGCCAGCAGTCGCTGTCTGCCCGTGAGACGAGACCGCGAATTTCGATTACTACCGCCTCGCGACGACGCCAAGTCGAGTGAAAGCCTAACGCGGCTCGGAGAGCGAGGAATTAGGTCGCAAGAATCGACAGCGCGACCAACCAGAAGCCGGGTTGCCCTTCGACAGAATAGATTCCGGCAAGCACGCTCGTGGTCGAGGTCGCCAAGAGAGCGGCTATTTCAGACGCGTGCGAGGCGAATCTGTACCGCTTCGCACTCCCTTCATAATGGGCGATGCGATTCTGCTCCATCTCATTCAGATACTTTTCGACGAGTGCGCGCTGCGGGTCAGGCATGAACTCCTCCCTAATGATTGTCAACGGCGTCTAGTTCTCCCAAGTCAGAACCAGGTCGCCGCTGGTGGTGTCGATGTGGCGGCTGAATCGCCAGCCATCCTGTTTGAGCCGGCTAACTTCCGGTGTCTCCATAGCTCGCCGTTCTTGATCCGGCGTGCCACGTGGGCCGCCGTCAAAACCTGTACCGGGTTTAACTGGACAAAACGTCAGGACATTGTGATGCCCCGCAGCGGCGACGGTGATGGCACGCTTTACCGCCTCCTGCCCGCGTACGTCAGCGAAGTCCAGCGGTGACGAGACCTGCGACGCCATGTACGGTTGGCCATTCAGCTCGTACGGTTCGATTGGCAGCAGTTCGATCAGGAAGCTGACGGCGTCGGCGAGCGTGCGGACGGGGATAACGTCGACGCCCTCCACCACCGTGGCTTCACAGCAGTTCTCGGCCGGCAGGATGACGCCTCGCAACCTCTTCTCGCGCCAGCATCGCCAACGAAATATCGACCTTGATACTGCGCGCTTCTATCTCTTGTGCGTGGGAGAAACTTTGGTGCCGAAAAAAAGTCACGCTCTTGCAGGAGCGGCTTGTCACGCTCAGGGACGCCGGTCGGGCCGCAGCCGCGCCCGCGCTGGCGACGCTGGACGAACTGTCGGCGCAGTGTTCCGTGGGGCTAGAGTCGAAGATCGCGCCGGTGTGGTGGTCCGTTCGGCTGCCAGGGCATATCGCAGGAACAGCGCCATCAGCTCGGCGCGCGAGTTCACGCCTAGCGCCACGTAGAGCGACTTCACGTACACGTGGACCGTGTGGACACTGAGCTCCATAGCGGTGGCCACCTGCTTTTCGCTCAAGCCGCCCAGTAACATCTCCAGCGTCTCCAGCTGACGGGAGGACAGCGCTTGCGCCTCGCGAGGGGCCAACGTACGGGTGATGTCTGTCGACGGCCTGGCCATCGTGTCTCTACGGGTTGCAGGACGAAGTGTAGATCCTCAGTTCGCCTCGGATGTTGTTGGCCGCAGGAGTCACGTTCGCGTCGGCCTGCAGGAGGACCCGCCCAGTCACGACGACCTTGTCGATGTCGTCCCTAGAGGGCGTCGCCGAGACTGAATCTTCGGCCGTGACATTGGACTGCCCCAGCGTGTCGGCGTCGGGGCATTGTTCCGCAGCAATGTCGACCGCTTGCTTTAGCACGCCGCCGACGAAGAACTCCACGCGTAGCTCGCTCATCGCCATTCGGGTGCCGCCAGACATCGAATGTGCGGTGAACTCGACCTCATCGATCGCGCCGAAGCCAATTGCGCTTGTCGATACGGGGACGGTCACCCCCCCGATGACCGTCCACCCGACGGCGCCACCGCTACTGCCGACGCTCGCCACCAGCTGAACCGATACCCAGCCGGAGTCGATCCCGTCGCTGGGGCTCGCGTCCCAGACACACTGGCCCGTCACCGCGGGAATGCCTTGGGCGTCGTTGATGCCGTACTCGCTCACCGGATGGTTGGTGCTCGAGCCGTTGTCGCCGAACCTTACAAATGCCGTGAAACAGGGGAGGACGGACATGGATGGTGACCGGTCGCTTTCCTTCGCAGGTGGACCCCCAACGTCAGCCGTTCATTAGTTAAATGTCCGTCTTCGCCGCGCGCTCACGCGAAATGGAAAGATTGTTTACGGCGACTCGGGCAGGCGGTCCTCGGCCACGACGCGAAACCCGGTGAGGGAATCGGCGGTGCCGGGGAACCTCGACCGGCGGGCCGCAGAGCGGATCGCCGAACGGTCGTCGGCGACGCTGCCGCCGCGCACGACCCGGGTCACCATGCGCAGGTCGGCCGACCGATCGGTCGGGTGCCTCGGCCCGTAGGCGTCGGCGCACCATTCGGCCGCATTGCCGTGCATGTCGAAGATCCGCCAGTGGTTTGGCGTGCGCCGCGCGACCGGCTGCAGCGCCCCCTTGGCGTTGGCGGCGAACCAGGCGACATCCTCGGCGACGCCAGTCCCCGCGAACGGACCAGTCATACCGGCGCGGCAGGCGAGTTCCCATTCTGCCTCGCGCGGCAGGCGGTAGGTTCGCCCGTCCCGCGCGCTCAGCTCTCGGCAGAACGCCTCCGCCTGCGCATGAGTAACCGCCGTCACGGGGTTGTCATCGCTCACCTGCGGCGCACCCGGAGGGAGATCGCCCATCACGCTGCGGTACTGGCCGCGCGTCACCTCGGTCGTGCCGATCCAGTACGGCCGGTCGACGCGGACCACCGTCTCGTTCTCGTTTTGCTCACGACCCAGCTCCTCGAACGGACTGCCGAGCGTCACCGGTGTGGCGCCAACGCGGATGAACGCCATCCCCATGGCGTTGGTGAAGCTTGGTCGGTCGAACGGCTCGAACGGGGGCGGGCGGAGGTAGACCGCTGCCACCGCCACGACGACCGATAAGCCGACCGTCGCGAGGACCGTCGCAAAGATCCGTTGCCGACGCTTCGCCGTCGGGCCGACGCCGGCCATGACCGGCCGGCCGTCGAGGAAACGCTCGATGTCCTCCGCGAACGCCAACGCGGTCGGGTACCGGAGACCGGGTGCCTTCGCGAGAGCCCGCTCCAATAGGGCCCACAACTGCCCCGGGAACGGCCTGCGGCGTCCGTAGTAGTCCAGCCGGGCCGCTCGGCTTGGCGATCGCGTCGTTATGTTGGCAACGACCTCGGCGACCGAGCCTACGACGGGGTACGGAAAGTCGCCGGCCAACCCGTGGTACAGCATCACGGCCAGCGCGTACACGTCGCTCGCCGGCCCGACCTCGACCACGCGACCGGCCGCCTGCTCAGGGCTCGCCCACGGCAGCGATCCGATGATCTGGCCGGTCATGGTCGCCGCCGTCGCGCCCGGCGCGTCACCCGTCACGGGCGAGAGCCGCGCGAAGCCGAAGTCGAGTATGTGCGGCGCCCCGTGCCGGTCCACGCGGACGTTCGACGGCTTCAGGTCACGGTGCACGATGCCCAGCTCGTGGACCTCGTGTGCGGCCAGCGCGGTCGTGCGGATGACGCGCAGCACCTCCCGGACGTACTCGTCGGGCCCGCGGCCCGGATCGGAACGGGTCACTGCCAGCCATTCGTCCAGCGGCAGGCCGTCGATCAGATCCATCGCGAAGTAGAACGACCCGTCGGCCGTCCGCCCGCGGTCGGTGACCCGGACGACATTTGGGTGGTCGACCGACGCGAGCACGGCCACCTCCCGGTCGACCCGCGCGCGGTGTAGGGACGTGAGTAGCGGCCCGCCAGCGACGATCTTGACCGCGACGCGCCGCCCGGTCGATTCCTGCACGGCAGCGTATACGACACCCTGAGCGCCGGCGCCGAGCTCGCCGTCCAACGTGTAACCGCGGATCGCCTGACGCAAGGTCGGCTCGGGCTCGGTCGCGGTGGCTGGCGGAGCGTGCAATGCAGCACGGTGGATCGCGCGGACGGCGCGCAGCCGGTCGCAGAGTTCTGGGGCCAGCTCGGGGTGCGCCTCGATGAGCGTGCGGTCGTCGATCGCCTCGCTGGCGGCTCGGCGTGCGATCACGTCCAGGACGACGTCAGTCACCGCGCGCTCGCGCGCGCCGATGAGGGTCGATGGTATGGCGTCGGGCGGTTCAGGCATGGACGGGAACGGCCGGTGGTTAGAAGAATGACGTCTCTGGGCCGAGCTGCTCCCTCAGCAGCTTGACCGCCCGGTTGCACAGCATCATAGCCGAGCCCTCCGAGCGACGCATGCGCTGCGCGACCTCCCTAAACGGGTGACCGTCGAAGTAGCGCAGCACGATCGCCTCGCGGTACTCCGACGGCAGCGCGTCAACCGCGGACTCGACGGCGCGGACCGCCTCGTGCCGGGCCGCCGAGGCGCTGGGCGTGCGCCGGTGCTGCGCGACCTCGTCCAACATCGCGATGATGCCCGTCGTCGTGTCGGCACCGCCGGATCGCTTCAGCGTTCGCTGCGCGCGGATCATGCCCAGCGCCTGGAACCGCACGATCGCTGCGAGCCAACCGTAGGCAGCCGACGCGTTCTCCAGCATGGCGTTGCCCCGGCTGCGGAACGCCTCGTAATACGCGTCCTGCAGCACGTCCTCGGGGTCAATGAGCGTGCGCAGGTCGCTGGGGATCATCCCACAGGCTAGGGCGTGAAGGTCGCGGTGGTGGATAAAGCAGAGCTGTTCGAACGCGCTAGCATCGCCGGCGGCGGCCCGCTGGACGATCTGCTGGAGTATCGGATCCGCATTGCTCATGTCGTCATCGACGTTCGGGGCTCCGATGAAGGGCGACCGGCGAGACGCCAGGAACGGCAGCGACGAACGCGCGGCGCAATAAAAAGTCGGGAGTGCGAAAGGAGGGGGGGGAACCTTCCGCGGGGGTCTCCCGACGGCACATACCGTACCCGCGACGACCGGGTCGGGCAACCCGTGGGGCTCCGGTCCGCGCGACGGTCACTGCAAGTCGTAGTCGTACGGGGACCAGAGCGAGTCGAACTTGCTCTTCATCGTCACGCGGTCCCCGAGGTCGTCGGCGGACTTGAGGCTCACGTGGCCGTCGAGGTACCCGATGTGGACACGCCCGACCGCGGCCCCGGCGGCCGCACGGACGCCGCGCTTGCGGTGCAACCGGTAGGCGAGGTCCGACTCTACCATCTGCCATCGTCCGGCCCAGAAGCCCCCGGCGGCAAGGCCGACGAACTTCTCGCCCGGCGCGACCCCACGATGGCCGATGATGTCGGTAGCGGCATACCCGGGCGGCACCGTCAGGGCGCGGAGGTAGCTCCAGCCCTCGGACACGAGGATCAGCTTCGAGGAGGGCTGCGCCCCCTGACGAAAGAACGTCCCGAGCAACGGTGGCGTGAGGTACGTTATGTCGCGATGCGAGCTCGCCCAGAAGTTCATCGCGTACGTGCGGAGGATCGGCTCGTCGTCCGCCGGACATCGCAGGACCGGCGCGGTGATCGCCCCGGTCCCGTCATAGACCGTCCCGCCACCGATGAACCGTCCGATCCGGTCCCCGTCGGCCCATGAGCCGACCTGAATGGTTCCGTTCGGCGGGAACCTGCCGTGGTGCACCGTCGCATAATTGATTAACGCGATCGTGACCTGACGCACGTTGCTGGCGCACGCCGTGTCGCGAGCGGCGCTGCGCGCGGACATGGCGGCGGGCACCAGGACGCTGATCAGCAGGACGACGATACCGATGACGACGAGCAACTCGATGAGCGTGAAGCCGGACGGCGGGCGAACGGGTGAGCGTTTGCGTGCGGACGGCGACATCGAGTGGCCTCGGCTATCGGGTGCGAAGCCGCGGCAGGCCGCGGGCCCGCGCGCGGAGAGCGGCCACAGCGATCATCAGGAGACCGGCGGTGGCGGCGGCCGGCTCGGGCACGTAGGTGATCTCGATCGTCGGCACGGCACCCAGGTCGAGGTACTCCGGAGCCGTGGGGGCGTAGAAGGGGTCGGTGCCGAGGACGATGTAGCCGGATTTCCCCGTGACCGTCTCCCGGTCCGGGTTCAGCCGCAGGAAGAAGTACTTGTCGACGTTCGACGGGTCCGCGTAGAGACCGTTGAGGAACCCCGTCAGCCGTTCGTCAGCAGTTGATGAGGTTGAGCGGACGATAGGGGTGGTCGGCGAGCCGAAGTCGAAGCTGCGCTGGATGATCGTGGCGTTAGGGTCGTCCGCACCCATGTAGTGCAGCGGCTCGGCGAACGTCTTGGACGCGGACCACGGGCCGCTGGCGTATAGGTCGATGCCGTAGTCCGGCGCCGCGATCAGCGAGAGGACCGTCATGCTGAACGACGCCCGCAATACTGGGGCAGGCCCGTCGGCCTCCGGCGCCGGCAGTTGGAACGGGAACAGGATGCCGCGCCCGCCGATGGGTCGCCTCGAATTCGAGCCGACGTGGAGTTCCTGCATCAGGTGGTGCTGAAGCGAGTCGAGGGGTGTGTACGTCAGGTTGTCCTTATGGGCATGCAGCACCGCTGCTTCGACGACGGACGCGGACGAAACAAGAGTAACGAGCAGGGCGGTTGCACGAGCGATTGTTAAAAACAACTTAGGTTCCTCATATTGAGCGCGTGAAGATCCATCGCAGTATCGCGGGCGACGCGTCAATTATCAAATTATGTCCTCGCCACGCTGGACGGACGATAGCACGGCATATCGATGGCGGTCAGATGGAGCGACGGCAAGATCTGAAAAGGACCTTCATTCGCAAGCTCTGAAGGTCAACTGATGATGCCTTTGCGGCGATCTACTTTCGACCGTTGGACTCCGATCCTGTGCATCCTGGCCTCGAATGGATGTATCCGACATGGCGGACGAGCACTGCTCGTGTCGCGTTCTTTGCAAACAATCGCAGATGTATCCGATCTTGTATCCGATCGCGCGATCGTCCGTTATCCGATTAACTCGGGGAATCGCTCGAAATTACTAGCCTTTCCGACGTTTTCGCGTGATAGGTGTCAAGCACCAAATCGGACTACGGATCAGGGGGTTGGAGGTTCGAATCCTCCCGGCTGCATTCTCCTTTACCTGAACAACTTAGAGAACAACTGACGCCTCTGAAAAGAGGCTTTTTAGCGTATCGACGCTAGCCATTACGATCGCGGCAGCCAGACCGCACAGGTAATGCCACTGGCGATCGGCCTCGTATCGCACGCTGACCGACAGCGCGTTCTGGACACGCTCATCCCGACGTGCGGGCCCATGAGAATCACATCACCGCGGGCGACATCGGCTACCGCTACGTGCTAGCCGCGCTCGCCGAGGCCGGTCGGTCCGACGTGATCTTCGATATGCTCTTGCGCGCCGACACGCCCAGTTACGGCGCCCAACTCGCCGCCGGCGCGACGTTGACGGAAGCGTGGGACGCCAACCCGCGCAGCTCGCTCAACCACATGATGCTCGGTCACGCCGAGGAGTGGTTCTTCCGTTACCTCGCCGGCATCCGCATCGACCTCGCCGCCGCCGACGGCGCACCGCGGGTGCTTCATCGATCCGCACGTCGTCGGTGACGTTGTTTGGTGCCGTGCCCACCACGATTTTTCGTCCGGCCGGATCGCGGTGGCATGGGAGCGGCACGGCGACCGCGTGACCGTCCACGCGACGCTCCCGCCGGGACTACGCGCCGCCACGCGGCAAAGCAATGGGCTTGAACCGCTGGGTGCTCGCGTCCACGCGTTCGAATGTCCATTGATGAGCGAGAGGTTCCCACCAACGGCGCGGCATGGCGACAACAGTGGTGGCACGATCGGCAGGCCATTACTAGGGCCTGCCGATCGTGCGCCCGGCTGTCGCGACAAACAGCAGTAGATAGGCCGGAGGGTGGCAGATCGGTGAGCAGTCTAAATCCGCCGGCTCAACGCGCGGCGATCGGGGCGTCGAAACAGGCCGATCATCAGGATTACGGCCGCCAGCGAAGTCGGTTCGGGCACGATGCGGGTGTTGTACTCTTGAAGCAGATCGAGTTGATACGAGCGGCTATTGGTCGCCGTGACGTTGAAGCCGAGCTGTGTCGATTCCGCGTTGTTCGAGTCGTAGACCCACAGCGCCGCCATGGGAACGTCGGCCGCGACGTATGCGTCCAGCAGCACGCGCAGCCGCTGCTCGGTGTCGTTGGACGGGTTGCCATCATCGGGAATAGGGAAATCAAACGTGTCGGCGACGCCGAACTCACCTAGGAATAGCGACTTCCCCGACGCGTCCGCCGCCGCGACCAGCTGCGCGAGCACGGCGGTGTAACCCGAGTTAGGTGCATCGGCGAACCGCGCTGATGCGGCGGTCTGCTGGTCGCGATTGTTGCCCAACAAGGCATGGTGATACGCGTGGACGCTGATCGCGTCCACCGCGGCGTGGTCGTCGATGGTGATCTGTCGGAACTCGGCGGCGGTGTCGCGAACGAAGGTGTTGCTTTGCCGCAACTCAAATTGCGCCGGTCGCGAGACGCTGTGGCCCGTCGTAGTCGCGCGCCCCGGATCGATCGATCGCGCGATCCCGGCGAATTCTGCGATGGCGGCGCGCACCGCGTCGCTGCTGATCTTGTCGGCGGCGGTGCGCTGCGCGGGCGTGCCCTGGGCGACGTTCACGCCAGCGTTTGCGTCTTGTGTCGGCAGGTCTTGCGCGAGGTTGAACTCGTTGCCGAACTCCCACATCAGGATCGCCGACGAGTCCTTGTAACGCGTGATGACGTCCGTGGCGTACTGACGGGCGAGCGTGCGGGTTTGGCTCGTGGCGTTGCCCCAGGCGTTGCCGCTCTCGCCGACAAGGTCGGGCAGCGCGAACCGGTTCCAGAACAGCGACGGCACCAAGTCCACGCCGTGCGACTCGGCCGAGGCGATCACACCGTCCATCCGGCGGAAGTACTCCGGCTTGTCGTCACGGTAGAGCTGCAGGTCGTTGGCGTAGAAGCCACCAAGGTTCAGCCGGGCAAATGGGATGTCGCGCGCGCCGAGCGCGGCAAAGCCGGCGTCGTAGGATGTGTTGGCACCGTCGCGCAGCGTTCGCAGGAAGGCGTCGTAATAGTTCACGCCAAAGCCACGGTAGGCAACGCCGTCCCGGCGGAACTCTCCGTCAACGACGCTCAACGGCGCCGCCGACGCGGGTGCGGCAGCAAGGGCCAGCAGGGCGATGACGTTGCGAAGCTGTTGGCGAGCATTTGAGAAGTAAGGCAACGCGTTCTCCGGTTCGACTGGGCGGACACACATGTCGCGGAACGACTACTCCCACGAGAGCGTCGGGCGCACTTCGGCTTCGGCCTCGCGTGCGTGGAACAGTGCTGCGGGTGTGGCTGCCTTCTCTGCAGGCTTGGTAGCCATTACGATAAAGGCGATCGTGCCGCCCTCGGCGGCGTCGATGTAGACCTTCATCGCTTCGCCGACGAAGGTGAGCTTGGCATCGCCGTCGGCAAGCGTCGCCGTGGCGATGGGCTGCACGCCTTTGGTGTCTGGGTCGGCATCGTAGGCGAGCTTCTCCTGCAGTCGGTTCCCGCTGGCGTCGACCGCGCTCTCCTTGCCCCCGCCGGCGTAGGCGGCCTCGTCCAGCGTGAGCTCCGCGGCGCCTGCGGTCACGCCGTACAGCTCGAACGTCCCGCTCGTGGCCGACTTGGCCGTCTTTGCCAGATGCAGCGTGAGGGTCGGATTGGCGATCGCCGCCGGCTTGTCGGCGGCCAGGTCGAAGCGAAGCACGGCGATGCGGTCGTTCTGTCCGGCGGGGTTGTCACTCTTGACCGCCAAGGTCTTCTGCGTGCCGAGATCGCCCGGCTTCCCGATATCGCGAATCTGAACGACGGAGTCTGCGACCGGCTCGGCGGTGCCGCCGTGGGCTTCGATAGCGACCAAACCCAGGACGATTGCGGCTGCGGTGGTGATGCGATTCATAATCCTCTCCAATGGTGGTGTCGTGCAAGTACGTCCTTCAACGGCTCAGGCGTCTCACGCGCCGCGAACGAGCCAAGCGCGACGTCGATCGGCGCGGCGCTCCACGGGTGACATCGCGAGTCGAGCGCGTCGCCGGCGAACGATTCCCAGAGCGACGTCGCGCCAGCGTCGAGCATGGGGCGGTAACGCTTCAGGGTCTGTGCGAGCAATAGGTCGTCGAGCCCTGCGTCGCGGAGGGCGCGGACGGCGTACATCCAGAAGTAGGGCCCGCACCGGGCGACGTGCCGGTCGTCGCCGCCAATTAACCGCGCCAGCAGGTCGCGAGCCTCGCAGGTCTCGCACCAGCCGGCCAGCACCGCCCAGACGTTCGTCTGCTCGCTCACCTGCGGCAGACGCTCGCCGCCGACGACGCCGTCAGCGAACACGCCGTTCTGTTCGTCGAAAAAGCATCTCCGCGCCACGGTGCGTCGATTGTCTGCAGTCTGCCGCAGTTTCGCCGCCCGAGCGCGGTCACCGGCGGCCTCTTCCAGGTCGGCCAGCGCGCGTTCCGTGATCGACAGTAGCGCCTGCAGCGCCGCGTTGGTGCCGCGCCGGTCGATGCCGGGTTCCTCCAGGTTGTGCCAGCCCATCCCGGCGTGGTCGATGAATAGCGCCTGCATCGCCTGCCCGTCGGGCATCGCGGGGTCGTAGAGCTCCTCGCGAGCAGCGGACTTCGGCAGCGACGTGGCGTCGATCGGGCACAGCCCTCGCGAGTCGAACTGCCGCTCGAACCACGCGTATACCCCGCGGGCTGCGCGCAAAGTGTCGCGAACCGTATCGAGGTCGCCGGTGTGACGGAAGTAGTCGCGCGTGCCGACGATCGCCAGCAGCTCGTAGTCCAGCAACATCTGCGGACCGGCCGACCAGACGACCGTTCGGATCAGCCCGTTCGCCGCCGGCCGGGCGAACTGGGCACGGGTCAGTTGCCGCCAGTAGCGGGCGTCGCCGGTGAGCGTGTAAACCCAACGCGCCACGGCGTGACCGTCGCCGATGTACGTTGCCTGCTCGCGAGTCGGACAGTCGATCAGCGCGTCCTGGCAGCCGAGGCGGACGGTGCGGATCGAAAGGGCGACAAGCGCGTCCAGCTCCGCGTCCCCAGCGACAAGCTCTTGCCACGCCAGGTCGGCCTCCGTCGCGCGCACGCCCGCATGTGTTACGTCGACCGCGCCAGTGAAGCCGCGGAGCATCACAGCGATGTAGCGAAAGCCGCTATAATCGATCGCCGCGTAATCAACCCGTCCACCGGGCGTAGTGATGCGGTTGGCGTAGCTGCCATGCTTCATCAGCAGTTGCGGCCGACCGGCGTCGTCGAGGGATTCGGCGAAGCCGACGTCGATGACGCCGGGTCCGTCGCTCTCGAGCGCGACCATTGGCTCGCCGACGTACTCGGCTCCGAGGTCGAAGACCAGCGCGACGCCACCCGGTGGCGTGAGTCCACTGACGCACACGCACGATCCGTTTGCCTCGATCGCGACGGAACTGTCGCGATCCATTTGCGTCCATCCCGCGTCCATCAGCGATCGGCCATAGGCGGCGGTGCCGTCGAGGCCGGCGCGGTCGAGGGTCTGCGCGCCGGGCGCGAGGGGCTCAGGCGAATTGGCGATCGCGAAGCGGCCGATCAGTCGTTCAAATGAGACGTCTGTGTGCCTCAGCGGTGGGTGGGGGTTAGGGCCAACGTGCGCGACGAACGGCGGCGCTTCGAACGTCGGGGCGATCGGCCAGACCGCGTCGTCGAAGTCGGTTGCCTGCCAGCCAACGGGGTGGCGGCGAAGGTCGAGGTGTTCGACGTGCCCGATCACGAGTGTCCGCCGCGGCACGTCCGTCGCCAGGCCGGCATCGGGTGACACCCGCCAGGCGCCGCCGTCGTCTAACGGTCGGCCATCGGCGTCCAGGAACTGCGCCCACAGGCCCGGGTGCCCGGTCGGCACGGCGGCAAGGGTCGGGACGGTCGGATCGCAGACGAGCACGGCCAGCACGTTGCCTCCGGTGGCGGCGATTCGCGGGGTCAGGTCGAACGAGTCGTACAGC
The DNA here is from genome assembly GCA_035998445.1 of Tepidisphaeraceae bacterium. Classification (NCBI taxonomy): domain Bacteria; kingdom Pseudomonadati; phylum Planctomycetota; class Phycisphaerae; order Tepidisphaerales; family Tepidisphaeraceae; species Tepidisphaeraceae bacterium. Next base: position 79,508 of record DASYHQ010000063.1, read on the forward strand.
CTCTCATCGGGGTGATGCGGCGTCGGTCCTCGGCCGAGATATGCGCCGTCCAGCCACGCGTGATACCGACCCTCAGCGAACAGCCTGAGCCGCGCCGCGCCGGAACCGATCCGTCGCCGGAACAGCCGGAGGGCAGGTGCGTCGGTGGGGCCATCGCCCCAGATTGGACGCACATCGAACGGGACGGCGGTGTCTGCTGCGTGGCGGTCGCTCACGGTTGGACATTCCACGGGTCGAGCATGTCGCGCGTGATGCCCTTGCCGATCGTCGCATCCAGCGTGGCGGCATGACCGTCAACGAAGACGGCATTCGCGCGGTTCTTCACGTGGGGGAAATACAGGCGCGCGTAAAGCGGATTCGGCGGGCCGCTGTACGCGGGTGCCGAGTACATGCCTTGGCCGTACCGCACGGGGACGCGGCCGTCCCATTGGGTGGCGGCCACGCTCCAGTTCGAAGCGTTCTGATGTGGCCGCAGGACGGCCCAGCCGTCGGCCATATAGATCACCTCCGTCGCCCGCCGCACCTGCGTGATGCGCGGGATTGGGGAGGGTCGAGCGCCGATCGTTACGCGGTAGCTGAACACGTCGTTCACCGCGTACGTCACGCCCCCTCGGGCGACGCCGCCGATAAGCATGGGATACCCGTCCTTCAGGTCAATCGACGGGCAGGCGAGCTTCTCCATGATCGAGACGATTGCTTCGGTTTCCTCGAAGGCCGTCCCGGCAGAGTTGAGGTTGGGCGTGCCCGTCTTGCTGAGGTAGCGCGCAAGGCCAAACCACCAGCGGCCGTCGGCCGGCGAGTTTGGATCGCTGGGGTCGACGAGGTTCCAGCCGCGAAGGGTGAACTTGTTGTCGTTGGCGTACATGGATCCAGCCAGGCCGATCTGGCGGAGATTGCTCAGGCACTGGACCGTGTTCGCCGAGGCCCGGGCGCGGCCGACGGCCGGCAGCAGGATGGAGATCAGCACCGCGATGATGCCGATGACGACGAGCAACTCAACGAGCGTAAAGCCCGCCCGGCGCGCGGCGGCCCGGCTCGGGCAATCAACGGATTGTGGGTGAATGCATGGCATGGCGATCTCCTCGGTCAACGGTACAACTTCCGAGCCGCGACACGAGCCGTGGCCACACTCCGAATCGCAGGCGCGCCCGCTAAGGTACGCCAGCGAGTTTGCGAGATGATTCACTGCGCAGCGGCGAATCGGCCCGGCTCAAGCCCGCCGCGCTCGGCGGAGCAAGCCGAGGCCACCGAGGCCAAGCAGCCCAAGGCTGGCCGGCTCGGGGACGACGGTGACGTTCAGGGTCGGACCGGCGACGGAAAGGGTCGCCGTCTCGCTCGAGGCGAATTCGAAGCGCTGCGTCGCGTTAGCGCCAGTCGTCGTGAGCGAAAGGATGAAAGCAACGTCATCGTCCGTATCGTTCACGTTCGTCGTGAATCCGCTCAGGAACGTGTCGAGCGCCGGGCTAGAGAATGTGAGTACGGTCCCGTTGGCCGTCGTGCTAGGTGCCAATGCCAGCGTCGCCACCTGCGTCGCCCGAATTATTTCGGGATTCGCATTCGTATCGCTCTCACGCACGAGATTGCCGCTCGTGTCCAACGCCGAAGTGGTCGACGTCGTGGCGGTATACGTCATGTCGTTGAGGTTGTCCTCGAGCGCCGAGTTCGCCACACCGAACAAGTTGAAGTTGTATGCCGTGCCGGCCGTGCCCGTCTGGCCGGTAATCGTAAAGCTAACCGATGACGTGCCGACGGTCGGGCCGGTGCCAAGCGAGGACAGGTCGAAGCGGACGATGCTCGCGCGGTCGTTGCCTGCATTGGTTCCGGTGGTGCCGCTGGAGATGGCGACGGTATCGCCGGCATGCAGTGCGCCGGAAGCACCTCGAGCTGACGGGGTTCCGGCGAAATCGGTGCGGGAGACCCACGAGTCGTCCACCGCAGTGAGGGTGGCCGCAGTTGCAGACGTGGCGAGTCCGCCTACCACAAGGGCGGCGGCGGCGGACAGGACAAGGCAAGACTTCTTACTCATCATACTCCTCCAGGGGGTAAAGCATCACGAGCCGGTTAGCCCGCGTTGTGAAGGGACATCGGAACCACACCATCAGATATGGGAAGATCGGCAGGGAGTCCGGCATTGACCGGGAGCGCCGGGATAGCAACGGTCAATTGCCCCGGCATGGCGTCGCCGCGCATGCGTCCGACGAGGCGTTGGACGGCGACACGGCCTAACTGCTCGGGTTGCAAATCGAACGTCGCCGGCGCCGGCACCACGCCGGCCAAGGCCGAGGCGTCGTTGTCGCACGAGATGACGGGCGCCTCGTTCATCAGATCGAATCCGAGGCGCCGGCACTCGCGCTCGAGTATCACCAGGTGCCGGTCGCACGCCACGAACAGGCCCGCGCGAGTCAGGTCCATCTGCTTCAGCAGAGCGGCGGCCTCGGCGGCGCGCTGGTCACGCGAGGCAGCTGGATCAAGCCCGGGTGTCGGACGCGGGGCGATCACCGTTAGCCGCACGTCGAGGTGCTCGGTTTCGTCGCGGAAGGCCGTTCGGCGCTGTTCGTAAGCGGGGTGCGGCACGTCGAGGTTGACGTAGACAAGATCGCTCCGGCCATGGCCGACCAAGTAGGCGGCGGCGTCGCGGGCGATCTGGGCGTGGTCGGTGCGGACTCGGTCGCCCCAATCGGTCGGGCCGTGCGAGCCGATCCAGACGACGGGCTTAGCCCGCAGGTCGTCGAGTACGGCGCGCTCGTGAAAGCTGATGACCAACAGCCCGTCCGACCGCTCGACCGCGCGGGCCGTTTCGGCAACGTTGCCGGGCTCGGTAAAGCAGACGGACAGATCAAGTGCACAACCGCGCAACTCGTCGGCGGCGCCCTGCATCACGCCGATCAGGATCGGGTTCTGCGAGCGGCGCGCGGTCGGCTCGCTACGCGGGCAGAGCAGCGTGACCGTGCCCGTGTAGACTCCGTCCGCCGACCGTGGCCGGCGGCCCGGTCGCGAGCTGATCGGCCGCGGCGTGTAACCCAACTCCGCCATCGCGCGATGAACGGCTTCGACCGTTTCGGGCGTGACGTGCGGACGCTTATTGATGACGTTGGACACCGTCGCGTGTGACACGCCGGCCGCCCGGGCTACTCGAATGATCGACACGCATGCCTCCGGTATTCTCTATTTCGTTGCGCCTTGCGACCGTCCAAGGGCCGGATCGCGCGGGCGGTCGCTGAACCAAACGTCATCTAGGTACAGGGTCTGGTCGGCCTGTTGCGCTTTGCGATAGATGCCGAATCGCAAGTCCATGGCGTCAAGCGCCTCGAAGCCGAGTGCCACGTCGGTCCGCGGAAAGTTCCCAATGTCGAGCGTTTCATCGGCCACGACATTGCCATCGATCCACATCCGGAAGTGGCCAGTGATGTCGTCCTTGCTATGTGACAACATCACATTGTAAGTGAAATCGTGCCATTTTCCGGGAATGAGATTGTCGAGGTCGAGCGAAGTCCGCGAGCCATCGCTCTTGGTCACCACATAAAGCGACCATTGCGCCGGCTCCCCGGCCTTTACGGGGTGAAACGACATCGCCGATGGGATGCCCCACTCGACGTTTTTAGCCTTGCCCACCGTGTGGGGCTGCCATAGCTGGTTGATGTGAAGCCATTGACCCGGTGCGGGGGGCTGCGACGACGGATCGATGAAAATCTTCACGCCGTACCAGCGGTCTTCACCAAAGCGGAACGGCTGGCGTCCGAGCTCGGGATCACCGCGCCCGTGCTTAACGCGAAGTTCGACGCGGTCGCGATCCGTCCCTGGGTTCGCGACCGCGGAAAGTTTAAGCGATCGTGATCCGCTGGCCGCCTGATCGGTGCTCAGCACAGGGTCGAGCGAGGCTCCTGACGCGGGCATGTCGAACCGCATGCCGTCCTCGATGTAAAAGTGATAACGGTTTGGCCCGGAAGTCTTTACAGCGTTAAGTTCGAGCGCAGCCCCGTCGGATGTCTCAAACCCCAAGTCAATGGGCACGAACGCTGGCTTGGTTGTGGGCAATGTGGTAGCCGGCGCCACGGCGCCGTTGGTCTGGCCGGAAGCGCTAGAAACAATCGCGGTTGCGGTCACCGCAAATACGGTCGCGATGAGGGCCGGTCGGTTCAGCATGGATCGCTCCGTAAAGGTCTGCTTCTAAACACCACGTCTTTGTCCAACAAAGCCACGGTCGGCCGTTCGGCCACTCTCAAGTTATAACATTATTGGTTATTGTCAATGAAAAAAAAGAACATTGCAAAACGAGGAGGCGTGTCGTAGTTTTGCATATCTTGCTGGAGGAGCCCGTTAACAATCGTGAGCGCGAGGTCCACCATCCGTCTTTTGGCGACCGGTGGACGTGGGTGGTGTTGCGCTGGGCGCTCCTGCCGGTCGCGGGACTGGTGGCGGTCAGCGTGATGGTGCTGGCGATGGGGCTGTTGCTTTCGGCAATGGCGACATCGTCGAGCGACCCGTCGTCGCCGGCGGCTTCGCTGGAGATTGGTGACGGCAACAAGGGCAAGACCGCGACGCGAGCAGATCTGGTAGCTCGACAATCGGCGGCAGCCAGCCCTGCAGAGAAGGATCCACCGCTGTTGAGCCCGCTGGTTGCGGCCGGCCAGCTTCCGCCTTTACCCGAGCGTCTACCCGTCGATCCCCGCGTAATGAACGGTGCGGACTCACCGGGCCGCTATGGTGGCACTTGGCTGCGCCTGGCGACCGGTGAATCGGACGTCGCGGTCATCGAAAACCGCCTGTCGATGGCCACCCCGCTCCGGTGGACGCCGATCGGCGACGACCTCGTGCCGCACGTCTGCTCGCAGGTCGATGAGCTGGATGGTGGACGTACGTTCGTCCTCCACCTGCGGCCGGGCCACAAGTGGTCCGATGGTGCGCCGTTCACCACCGCCGATGCGATGTATTGGTGGGAGCACGAGATCAACGACGCCGGTCTCGGTGGTGGGCAGGCGCCCGACTGGCTGGTGCATGCTGGGCAGACTGCCACGCTGGAAGCCCCCGATACCACGCGGCTGCGGATTCGATTCGCCACGCCGAATGGCCCCTTTCGTCAGCGGCTGGCGTCGATCTTCGCGTACGAGCTGTTCAGTGCGCCAGCGCACTACCTTCGGCCGCTGCATCCGACGCTGGGCGACCAGGCGTTGATCGCGCGTGCGATGCGTGACGCGAGCGTCGCCAGTCCGCTGTCGCTTTACAAGTCGCTCAAGCGATGGAGCAACCCCGCCCATCCGCGGTTGTGGCCGTGGGTCTACCGCACCTTCAGCAGCAGCGCGCCGCACGTGTTCGTCCGCAATCCGTTTTACTTCGCCGTTGACGCCCATGGGAGACAGTTACCTTATCTCGACCGCGTGCAGTTCGACGTCCGCTCGGGCGAACTGCTGACTCTGTCGGCCAGCGAAGGGGGCGCGTCGATGCAGGCGCGGCACCTGCGGTTCGACAAGTTCACCGACCTAATGACCCAGCGCGATGCCGGTGATTACGACGTGTACCAGTGGCAGTCGGCGGCGGGCTCGTCGTGGGTCATCAACCCGAACTTGAATCGCGCGACGCCGGAAGGCGACCCCGCGGCGGCCGACAAGGCGCGGCTGCTGGCAGAGGCGGACTTTCGGCGGGCGCTGTCGGTCGCGATCGACCGCAAGCGAATCGTGCGGGCGGAGTACGTCGATCGGGTCCGGCCTGCGCAAGTGGCGCCGCCGGTCGGGTCGCCGTTCTACGACGCCGCGCTGCAGAGCGCGAACACGCAGTACGACCCTTCCGCTGCCGAGGCGATGCTCGACGCGCTGGGGTTCGTGCGGCCGCGGCCGGGCGCGATGCGGCAACTGGACGGCCGGGCGCTTACGTTCTTCCTCGATTACAGCGCCTTCACCGGGCCGGGGCCCGTGCAGTTTGTGGTCGACGACTGGGCCGCGGTCGGCGTGCGGGCGATCCCGAGGGAGCGGGCGCGGTCGCTGTTCATGATGGGTCGCGACGCCCGCACGAGCGATCTCCTCATCTGGACCGGCGAGAGCGAGGCGCGGCCACTGCTAAGCCCGCGGTCCTTCGTGCCGTTCGGCACCGAGTCGTTCTGGGCGGTCGGCTGGGGAAAGTGGTTCGCCGGTGGCGGCCTGCGAGACGACGTCGCTGCCCGCGCCGCCGGTGGAGTCCGCCCGCCTGATGGGCACCCGGCGCTGGAGGCCATGCGTTTGTACGAAGCGGCCCTCTCGGCGACGGAAGAAGTGCAACGCCGCGAGCTCTTTGGGCGCCTCGCCGCGATCGCGGCCGAGAATGTCTGGACCATCAGCGTCGCCGAGTCGCCGCCGCAACTGGTGGTCGTCGATCGCGACCTGAGGAACGTGCCGCGGCAAGCCACCGACGGCGTGATCTTCGGCAGCCCGGGCCACACCGGGATGGAGACGTTCTACTTTGCGACGAAGTACGACTCGACTGGTGCGACCGAAGCGGCCCGTGCGTCTGTGCTCTACATGAGCGACGCCGCCGTCGCCCGCCGTGCCGGCAGCGCCGAGCCTGCGGCTGGCTCGTCGGGACGATGGTGGGTGCTTGGGACGCTCGCGGTGCTCGGCGCGGTCGGCGCGCGCTATCCGTTTATCGGTCGCCGCGTGCTGATCATGGTGCCGACGCTCGCGGTCCTATCGGTGGCGATCTTCACGATCATCCAGCTCCCGCCCGGCGACTTCCTGACGACGCAACTGGCGCAGCTCGAAGCCTCCGGCGACCCGACGGCGGATCGACAGATCGCGGAGCTCAAGCAGGCGTTCCACTTCGACGATTCACTGCTGAGCCGCTACTGCCGATGGGTCGGGCTGACGTGGTTCACCAGCTTCGACGCCACCGATGCCGGCCTCCTTCAGGGCGATCTCGGGCGCTCGATGCAGACGGGCCGGCCCGTCAACGAAATGGTCGGTGACCGACTGACGCTAACGCTCGGCATCACGCTCGGCACGATCGCGCTGACCTGGCTGATCGCGCTGCCCGTCGGCATCTACTCCGCCGTGCGCCAGTACACCGCCGGCGATTACGCGGTCACGCTCGTCAGCTTTCTCGGCATGTGCGTGCCGCCGTTCCTTCTCGCGCTGATCCTCATGGCCGTCACCGGAACCAGTGGGCTGTTCTCGCCGGAGTACGTCGCCCAGCCGGACTGGACGGCAGGCAAGCTGCTCGACCTGTTAAAGCACCTGTGGATTCCCGTGCTCGTGCTCGCGCTCGATGGCACCGGCGGGATGATTCGGGTGATGCGGGCCAACATGCTCGACGAGCTGCGGAAGCCCTACGTCACCACCGCCCGCGCCAAGGGCATGCGACCGATGCGGCTGGTGCTTCGCTACCCGATGCGGCTGGCGCTCAACCCGTTCATCTCACGCGTCGGCAACCTCTTTCCGCAACTCATCAGCGGCGGGGCGATCGTCGCTATCGTACTAAGCCTGCCCACCGTCGGGCCGCTAATGCTTGAGGCGCTGCTGAATCAGGACATGTACCTCGCCGGCTCCCTATTGATGGTGCTGAGCGTGCTGGGCATTGTCGGCACGTTGGTCAGCGATCTGTTGCTGGTCGCGCTCGATCCGCGCATCCGGTTTGGCGGAGGGACGCGATGAGCCAGACGCTGCTTCAAAACCAATCCACCGCCGCCGCCACCGCTTCCGAACCTATGGAAGCACCTGAGCCCGCCGCGCCGCAACGCCCCGCGATGAGCCCGCGGCAGTTGCTGTTGCGGCGGTTCTTGCGGCACCGCCTGGCGGTGGCGGCCGTCGGGCTGCTAACGGGGCTTTACCTGATGGCCATCTTCGCTGACGTCGTGGCCGTCAACCCGGCGGGCCGTTACCACATCGACCAGGCCTACAGCCCGCCGCAGACGCCACGCTGGACACCGTCGCGCGGCTTGCACGCGCCGCTGCTCGTGCAGCAGATCGACCAGCAAACGCTGCGTCGCACCTACACGGCCGATCCGCATCGCGTGCTCCCGCTGACGTTTTTCGCCCGCGGAGAGCCTTACTCACTATGGGGATTGATCCCGCTGGAGCGGCGTCTGCTGGGCGTCGACCGCGCGGCGTGGTCCGGACCCAGTGAGCCGCCTCCACTGCTGCTGCTCGGCGGCGATCGTTACGGCCGCGACGTCTTCAGCCGCGTCGTCGCCGGTTCTCGCATCAGCCTATCTATCGGACTGGTCGGCGTCGCAATCACGTTCCTGCTGGGAGTGATCATCGGCGGGATCTCCGGCTACGTCGGTGGGACGACCGACACGGTCATTCAACGTGTGATCGAGGTGTTCAACGCGCTGCCGCAACTGCCGCTTTGGCTGGCACTGGCGGCGATCTTCCCGCCGGAGTGGTCATCAGTGGCGGTTTTCTTCGCCATCACCGTCGCGCTGTCGCTGTTGAACTGGCCAGCCTTAGCGCGGGTGGTGCGCGGCAAGATCCTGGCGCTGCGTGAGGAGGATTACGCCATTGCCGCGCGGCTGCTGGGCGTGAGTCATCGCCGCGTGCTGTTCAAGCACCTGATGCCCGGCTTCGCCAGCCACATCATCGTGACGATCACGCTCACGATCCCGGTGATGATCCTTGGCGAGACCTCGCTGAGCTTCCTGGGTCTGGGCCTTCGCCCGCCAGTGGTATCGTGGGGCGTAATGCTCCAGGACTGCCTGGACGTCAAGGCGGTCCGGTACTACCCGTGGCTGCTGTCGCCGGTGGCGTTCATCGTGCTGGCGGTGCTGGCGTTCAACTTCTTCGGCGACGGAGTCCGCGACGCCGCTGACCCGCACGCGGAGGACGCATGAGCGCTGCGACGGCACACGGCAACGTTTTGGAAGTGCGCGAGCTCGCCGTCGACTTCCGGTCGATCACTGGCGTCACCCACGCGGTGCGCGGGATCTCGTTCGACCTGCGCCGTGGCAAGACGCTGGCAATCGTCGGCGAGAGCGGCAGCGGGAAGAGCGTGACGAGCTACAGCATCCTGCGGCTCATCCAGCGGCCTGGCCGCATTACCGGCGGCAGCATCACGTTTTATCCCGCCACCGGCCCGTCGGTCGATCTCGCAGGGCTGCGCGATGACGAT
>DASYHQ010000064.1 GCA_035998445.1 Tepidisphaeraceae bacterium
CTCCCGCGTACTCGCCCCTGAGGGCTAGGGAGGGGGCCTTCTTGGCGACTCCGAACGGGTAGACCCCCACCCTAGCCCTCCCCCGGCGCAGGCGGGAGAGGGGACCAGACCGCAGGCGTGCGTCAAGTATGTGAATGCCCAGGAATGTCCGTCCCACTAGAAAGATAGGAGACAGGAAGAGACACAGAAGAGAGGCAGAGGAATACGGGGGGGGAGAGACAGGCAGGAATGCCTGTCCTACAGAAGAAGATGCCGCTAGAGGCGGGACGCGGACGAAATTACTCCGCCGCTTCGATCGCGGCGATTTTCTCGACGCGGCGGACGTGGCGGCCTTCCGATAGCTCGGCGGTCAGGAAGGTCTCGACGATCTTCTTCACGTTCTCCTCGCTCAGCAGATCGGTGCCGAGGCAGACGACGTTGCAGTGGTTGTGCTCGCGCGCGATGCGGGCCGTCACCTCGTCGTGGGCCAGCGCGGCGCGAACGCCTTTGATCTTGTTGGCCACCACCGACATGCCGATGCCGCTGCCGTCGAGCAGGATGCCGACGTCGTACTCACCGCTGGCCACGGCCTTGGAGACCGGGGCGGCGATGTCTGGATAATCGACCGCGGCGGTGCTGTCGCAGCCGAGGTCCTGCACCGTGTGCCCGGACTTCAGCAGAATCGGCAGCAGCTTGCGCTTCGCATCGTAGCCACGATGGTCGCACGCGATCGCAATCTTCATGGGGCGTTCCCTCTCGGCCGCGCGGGTTGGAGCGCGGCCACTCAATTCAGTCTGGTACTTCCGTGGCCAGAGCTACGAAATGTTCAACTCGTCCAGCCGCTTTTCGATTATACCCTTTAGCGAGCCGGCGAGGCTGGTGTAAAGCGCCTGGTCGCCACCGATCGGGTCCTCAATGTCACCGCTCGGGTCCAGCGTGGTCACCTTATCGCGCGCCGACGGCACGAGCGACAGCACCGCGCCCGCATGCGCCCGGCCCATGGTGAAGATGGCGTCGGCCTGGTGGATCAATTCGACCGTCAACGCCCGCGACCGGTGGCCCGACAAATCGCCGCCGAGCCCCTTTACCGCTTCCACCGCCTGCGGTGTCGCCCGCGCGCCGGCCATGGCGAAGCTGCCGGCCGAGATGATGCTGATGCCGCGCTTCTCCAGCGCCATGTCCTCGCCGCCCAGCTTCTTCACCAGGATGGACCGCGCCAGCGCCTCGGCCATGGGGCTGCGGCAGGTGTTGCCACTGCAGACGAACAAAATCGTGGTCTTCAGCATCTTCTCGATGATGCGCTCGTCGTAGACGCCCTGGCGGACGATCTCGTAGCGCGAGCCGTTCACGCGAAGCAGCGTCGACGGCTTGTTGTACCGCGTATGGCCGGCATCGAAGATCAAATCGACCTTGCCGTCCAGCTCCGTCGCCAGCCCGTCGGCCCGCAGCGCGGCGCCCCCGACGGCCGTCAGCACGATCGGGCCACCGGCCTCACCGATCACGTCGGTCGCGATGTTGTCGTCCGGGCAGCGCAGGACGATGCCACCACCGTCGTACAGGTCGGCCTCGTTCAGGTTCAGCGCCTTGGCCGCCTCGGCGCGCCGGTCGGCAGGCACGTCGAACCACAGCCCAACCGGGCCCGGCCATAGCTTCTTCATCATCCGCCGGCCGAGCTCGCTGACCTCGCCGAGGTACTGCATCGCGTCTTCGCGCTTGGCGAGGTGGATCGTGAACGGCTTGCCCGCCGACGCCTCACCGCGCAGCGCCGCGAGCTTCGCGCGGGCCTCGGCGATGTCCAACCGGCCGGCGGCGCCGTAGACGGTCTCGGTGGGCAGCACGACAAGGCCACCACTGGTCAGCGTCTGCACGCCGCGGCGCACCTCGGCCTCGTAGTCGCGCACGTCGAGAATGGGAATGACAGGTACTGGCATCAGGCTTACCCCGTATAAGAGGCGACCCGGCCAGATGTGTCAAGATGGAGAGAGCGTGGGGGCGGGGGAGGACATTGCGAATGACCAATGTCCAAACCCGAATGACCAATCAAATCCCAATAACCAATGACCAAAAGTCCCGCTCGTCTTCATTGGCCATTGGAACTTGGACATTCATTGGTCATTCGGGTTTGGTCATTGGTCATTGGTCATTCCTTCCGCTTTCCCTCATTGGCTCAACGGATCTTCCGGATACTTCTCCTTCAACCGCTGGCGCAGCGCCTTGCTCTTCTCCGCGTCCGACTTCTCCAACAGCCTCGCGGCGCGGTCGAGCAGCGTGGGGGCGTACGGTGAGTTCGGCACGGCACCGGCGAACGCCTCGGCGACCTTGGCGGCGGGGACGGGGTGGCCGCTGCGCTCGATGAGCTGCACCTTCAGCACCGCCGGGTAGCCGCTGAGGAAATCGGTCGGAAAGCGGGTCATCCAGTCGTCCCAAGAGGCGTTGCCGGATTCCCAGTCGTCGTCCTGCAGAAACGCCTCGATCGTCCGCGCCATCGCGCCACTGATCGCGGCCCGCTTTGCGGGCTCATCCTTTACATCGACCGCCTCCAGCAGCTTGGCGCCATCGTCCACCCGGCCAGCCAGCACGTAAGCCTGGCCCAGCCGCACGCGGTCGAGCGGCTGGCCCTTATCTTTGAACGGTTCAAGCACCGTCACCGCCTTGGCGAAATCACCGGCCGTCCACAACAGCAGCTCGGCCAGTTCCTGGGCGGCGGTGGGTTGAAGGTCGGAATCGGCCGGCACGCGCTCCCAGAGCGCCACCTTGGCCGCGGCGTCACCGGGCGCTTCGCGCAGGACATCGAGCACCGCGGCACGGTCGGCGTGCTTCTTTTCCGTCGCGATGCGCACGGCCACCGCGCGGGCGGCGTCGGGCTTGCCCCCTTCGCTCAGCAGGTCGGCGGCGGGCGCGAGCCAGTTCAACGGCATCTTGCCCACGTCGTACTCCGCCACGATTTCCGCAAACACGCTCGCCGCCTCCGACGGTGGCGCCAGCGGGTTACCGCGGAATGCGTCGTAGTCGCGGGCGACGTGGAACTGCGTGGTCTGGGCATCGCTGTTGTTGCCGATGCGGGCCGTCACGCGCACGGGGTAGACGCCCTGCGTGACGTAGACGTGGTCGACCGTTGCGCCGGTGGCCGTCTGGCCATCGCCAAAGTCCCACGCGAATTTCGCGCCCGACATTCCTGCGGGCAGTCGGCCGGTGAACTTGTAGCGATGGGCGTAGTTGCCGGCCGTCCAGCTCTCGCTGACGTGGTCGGCCGTGAAGTCGGCCACCAGCGGCTTCTTCTGCTGTTCCAGTGGCCCGGCGACCGCGCCGAACGCGGCGCCGGTCTCGGCCCGGCCGATCACGTCGTACTTGGTGGCGGTGGGGGGCTTCCAGGCGAGCGTGAACCGCGTGTCGCCACCGTAGTCGACGTGATAGAAGAGCAGATCGTGCCGGCCGCGCGTCAGCTTGACCTTGCCGTGGTGCCGCGCGTCGCCCGGGCCGATGCGCGCAAACACTAGCGGTTTGCCGGCGACGTACAGCGCGCCCACATCATCCACGCTGATCGCAAATTCATACTCGCCATCGACGGCGGCAAAGATCGCGCCGGATAGCTTGGAAACGACCTGTTGCTGCTCGCCGAACGGGTTGTACCCGAGCATGCCCGAGCCCAGGTACTTGCTGCCGATGTGGTCGCCACCTTTGTCCCACGCGGCCTCGATGGCGTCGAACCCGCCCACCTGCCCGCCCTTGTGGATGCGGCTTTCCATCAGCAGCGCCGCCCGCGCCTTCAGCGGTTCGGGCTTCTTGTCGTCCAGCTTCTTGTTGCCGAAGTAGGCGTAAAACTTCTGCTCCCCCTGCGGCATGGCGAACGCCACGCGCACCACATCGCCCGGCCCGGCGAACAGCACACGGCTCGGCACCAGCTTGCCGTCATCGGTGGCGATGCGCAAGTCGCGGCCCTTGGCGTCGGCGTGACCGGCGGTGTAGATGTCGGCCCAGCCCACGTCTTCGCCGGTCGGCCGATTCGCGTCCCACTTCACCTCTAAGGCCCGCCGATACGGCCACGCGGCGTCGAACCAGGCGGCGGTTGCGATCTGGGGCAAACACAGCAGGACGAAGACAAAACAACCACAAAGGCACGACGCCACGAAGCGGTTGCCGGCCGTTCGAGAGGCGCATCGGGGTTGCACGTCTGCGTGGTTCATCAGTTGTGTTACAGTCCGCCGCACGATGACGTTGATGGTACCGCAAGCGATTCTATTCGACATGGATGGCACGCTGACCCGGCCGATGCTCGACTTCGACGCGATCAAGGCCGAGATGGGCATTGGCGATCGCGCGATCCTGGAAGCGATGGACGAGATGTCGCCGGCGGACCGGCAGCGGTGCGAGATCATCCTCGATCGGCACGAGGAACTGGCCGCCGAGGGGTCGGAGTTGAACGAGAACTGCATGCTGGTGCTGAACGACCTGCGCCGCCGGGGGCTGCGCATCGCGTTGATCACGCGCAACAGCGGGCGCAGCGTAGAGACGGTGCTGGCCAAGCACGGGCTATCGTTCGAGTGCGTGATCGCGCGCGAGACTTGCACGCCCAAGCCTGATCCGGCGCCGCTGTTCATGGCCTGCCAGATGCTGGGTGTGCCACCGGCAGGGGCTTGGATGATCGGGGATGGCCGGTACGATATCGAGGCGGGCCAGGCGGCGGGCATCAGCACGGTGTGGGTTAGCCACGGCAAGCCGCGTCGGTTCACCGCTGAGCCTACGATGGAGGTAAGCGACCTGTGCGAACTGCAGGCGCTGGTCCGCAACGTTTTTGAAGGAGCGAAATGAAATCGATCGTCCTCGGTATCGCGTTGATCACCGCCACCACCGTCGGCTGCGCCAACGGGCAGCCCGCCGAGCCCGCGGCGCCACAGCAACCGACGTTGTCGCCCCCGGCGCAATCGCCGCAGGAGCCGCAGACGGGCGCCGCGAACACCGAACCCGCCGCCGCGGCGGCCGTCCCGGCGGCGAATCAGCCGGCGTCGGTGGATGAGGCGCTGGACCGTCTCGATGCGCTCGGCAAAGCCCTGAAGGATTTCAAGGCGGCCGTCACGCTGACCGAGATCGACAACACCAGCGGCAGCGACACTGCCCGCAACGGCAACGTGATCTACCAGACCACCCCCGACGGCAACTCGCGCATCCGCGTGTCGTTCTTAACCAAGGACGAAGGCACGAAACGCTTCGACGAGCGCATCGAATACGTCCTGCAGAACGGCGTGCTGATCGACCGCAACTACGAGACGAAGACCGAGGTTCGCCGGCAGGTGTTGAAGCCGGGCGAGAAGGCCAACCTGCTGAAGCTGGGCGAGGGCCCGTTCCCGCTGCCGATTGGCCAGGACAAGGCCGAGGTGCATCGCCTGTTCGAGGTGACGCAGATCCCGCTGACGCCCGACGACCCGCAGAACAGCGTGCACCTGAAGTTGACGCCAAGGCCCGACACGCAGTTCGCGACCAAGTTCACCGCCATCGACGTGTGGGTGGACGACCAGACCGACTTCCCCGTCCGCATCGACGCCGAGGATGCCAACCAGACCAGCGTGCGCAAGACCGAGTTTTCCGACGTCCAAACGAACAGCGGCGCTGCCGACAACGATTTTAAGCTGGAAGAAGTCGAAAACTGGAACATGCGCACGGAGGAGTTTGCGGAGTAATGGAGCGAATCGCCGACGGAGAGAGCCGCTCTTCTGTAGGACAGGCATTCCTGCCTGTCTCTCCCCCTGTTCTTTCTCCCCCCGTATTCTCTCTTCCGTGGCACAGACATTCTTGTCTGTGTCTTCCCCCGGCTTCCCTTCTTTCGCCTGCAATGATTCAATGAATAGCCAGATGCAGACCCTCAACATCGGCATTATCGGCGCCGGCGCGATCGCACTGGCCAACCACGTCCCCGGCTTCGCGCTCTGCGACGATGTCCGCGTCACCGCGCTCTGCGACAGCAACGCGCAGACGCTGGCGCAGGCGGCCCAGAAGTACGGCGTCAGCAAAACGTTCGAGCGGTGGGAAGATTTACTGGCTCAGGAGGACGTGCACGCGGTGGTGGTGGCGACGCCGAACTTCCTGCACGCGCCGATCACGATCGCCGCCGCCCGCGCGGGCAAGCACGTGTTGTGCGAGAAGCCGATCGCGATGAATGTTGCAGAGGCGGTCGCGATGGCGCGGGCCTGCGACGTTGCTGGCGTTCGTCACATGACGGCGTTCACATACCGCTTCGTGCCGGCGATGCGGTACATGACGCACCTCGTCCGCCGGGGGGATATTGGCCAGCCGTACCATTTTCGGGCGCAGCGGTTTCAGGACTGGGGCGATCGCAATCTTGGCTGGCGGCAGGTGAAGAAGCTGGCCGGCTCCGGTGAACTGGGCGACATGCTCACGCACCGCATCGACTACGGCCACCTGCTCGTCGGGCCGATCGAACGGCTCGTCTCCGACCAACAGCGCTTCCTCGACACGCGCGCCGGCAACACGCCGTCGGACCTGGACGATTGGGTCGCAATCATGGCCCGCTTCACCACCGGCGCCACCGGCATGCTGGAGAGCACCAAACTCGCCACCGGTCGCGGCGAGGGACACTACGGCCTGGACCTGGCCGAGGTGAACGGCCCCGGCGGCACGCTCGCGTTCACAACGCAGAAGCCGCTCGAACTGAAGATCGGCCGCCCCGGCGCGAAGGACCTGGAAACCGTGATGGTGCCGGCCGAGTTCCTCGTCTACCCCGGCTCGAATCGCGACCCCAAGCAGGGCGACCCCGTGGCGACGTTCCGGTACGATCAGAACGTCGAGTTCATCAACGCCATCCGCGACGGCCGCGATTGCAGTCCTAATTTGTGGGACGGCGCCGCGGTTCAGGCCGTGATGGACGCCGCGATTCAGTCGGCCGATGAACGCCGCTGGGTGGATGTGCCGCGGGTGGCAAGATCAATCGCTTCGCCATAGTAGGGTGCGACCGGCGGCTTGCCCGCTCATGCCTACCGGGATTTTCGATCGGACAACGGCTTACTCGCACCTCGTCATCCTGAGGTACTCCGAAGGATCTCCCCCCGTATTCACACGTGGGACGGAAGAGATCCTTCGGAGTACCTTAGGATGACGGACTTTTGACTTGGAACGCACTCACTATGAACAAATCCTCAATCGTAACCGGCGCAGGCAGTGGCGTGGGCCGTGCCGTGGCATTACGCATGGCCAGCGAAGGTTGGACGGTCGCGCTCGTCGGCCGGACTGCGGCATCGCTTGATGAGACGAAGCAATTGGCCGCCGGCAACAGCGACCGCCTGCACGTCTACCCCTGCGACATCGCCGACGCCACCGCGGTGGACGGTGTGGTCGCGGCGGTCGTGAAGCAGTTCGGCACGATCGCGGCCCTGATCAACTGCGCCGGCACGAACATCGGCAAGCGGTCGTTGGAAGTCGTCAACAGCGCCGACTTCCAGCAGGTGATCGACACGAACCTCGGCGGCACGTTCCACTTCGTGCGGGCCGTGCTGCCAGGCATGCGGTCGGCCAACAGTGGCACGATCGTCAATATCGTCTCCGACGCCGGCCTGATCGCCAACGCCAAGGCGGGCCCGGCTTACGTGGCCAGCAAATTCGCGGTGACAGGGCTGACGCAGTCGATTAACACCGAGGAACGCGCCCGCGGCATCCGCGCCTGCGCCATCTTCCCCGGCGACATCGCCACGCCGTTGCTCGACAAGCGCCCCGTGCCACCCCCGGCCGAGGCGCGGGTGAAGATGCTGCAGCCGGATGATCTGGCCGACTGCGTGATGCTCTGCGTGAACCTGCCGGCGCGGGCACTGGTGGAACAACTGGTGATCCGGCCGACGGTGGGGGGGTAGAAAGCGGGAATTTACCGCGGAGACGCGGAGGACGCGGAGGACGCGGAGGACGCGGAGATGGGGGGAGAGAAGCGGGCGAGCGGAGCGTAAAAGCGTGTGAAAGATTGCGGCCGCGTCCCGCTCCGACCGTGGCATGGGCGTCTCGCCCATGCTCGTAGTAAGGCCGGAAGGCGGGATTCATAGCAGCGGCTTGGTCAGCGCAGTGCTCAGTAAATTGTGCTCCCCGTTCCAGTCTACACGCATGGGCGAGACGCCCATGCCACGGTGAAGACCGGACCGGCCGGTGCACTTTCAGAATGACGAGTGCTCTCCGTGCGGCCCATTCGTCTCTTCTCCCTCCCTCTCCGCGTCCTCCGCGTCTTTACGGTTCACCCTCTTTACATCTCGGGCCTTCCCATCGTCCCCCCTCGCGGTTGAAATGCGGCCATGCCGCAACGCCCGGATCCCAATCGCCCGCGACCCGCCAAGTTCACGCGACCGGCGCGGCCCGCGCCGGCCAAGCAATCCAAGCCAAGCGGCATGACCCACTGGGCGGGCGTGGCCGACTGGTACGACAAACTCGTCGGTGACGAGGGCAGCGAATATCAGCGCGAGGTCGTGCTGCCCGGGGCGATGCGCCTGCTGGGGTTGAAGTCGGGCGACCGCTGTGCGGACATCGCCTGCGGGCAGGGGGTCTTCTGCCGGATGCTCGCCGACCGTGGCGTGGCCGTGCTGGGGATCGACGCCGCGGCCCCGCTCATCCACGCCGCCACGGCACGGCAGAAGAACGACGCCAGCGGGTCGAACACGCAGATCGACTACCGCGTCGCCGACGCGCGCGAGCTGGGCATTTTGGACGCCGAGGGTTTCGACGGGGCCGCCTGTCTGCTGGCGATTCAGAACATCAACCCGATCGCGCCGGTGTTTACGGGCGTCGCGCGGGCGTTGAAGCCGTGGGGCCGGTTCGTGCTGGCGATGATGCACCCGTGTTTCCGCAGCCCGAAGGAGACCGGCTGGGGCTGGGACGAGCAGGCCGGCGTGCAGTTCCGGCGGGTCGATCGCTACCTGCTGCCGCGCAAGTCGCCGATCGTCACGCATCCCGGCAAAGACCCCGACACTTACACCTGGACCTTCCACAAGCCCATCGAGGCCTACGCCCGCGCCCTGCGCAACGCCGGCCTGCTGATCGACGCGATCGAGGAATGGCCCAGCCACAAGCTCAGCGACAGCGGCCCCCGCGCCGCCGCCGAGAACACGGCCAAGAAGGAGATCCCGATGTTCCTGGCGATCCGGGCGATCAAGGTGCCGGGAATGGCTGGCGCAACCTGAATCGCCCGGAAGGTCTGATGGAGCGGGGCGAGGTCATCTGGTCCCTCTCCCGGTACTCCGGGAGAGGCTAGGTGAGGGTGACTTGGAACCGAAGACGGCCCACGAATGGCCACGAATCAACGCGAAAAAAAGCGCAATTGCATGCTGCTCTTACTCGTGTTCCTTAGTGCCCCTTCGTGGGCAACGCTTCGGTCACAACGCACGGTGCAGACCGAATCACCCTCACCTAGTCTCTCCCATGACTACATGGGAGAGGGACCGGACATAATACACGCGCTTCGGGAAACCCCCGACAGCTCCGTTCGATTTTCCGACTTGCGACCAAGGCCCCGAATCCCTATCTTCCGCCCCGGGTGCGGGCCGGCGTGGGCCGGGCCGCAGGTTTCGGGGTGATGGGGTCGTCACCTCACGTGGTTTACTCGCGGTGGCACGCGCGCGTCTGGATGGTTTCCGTCTGACGTACAGGTGCGTCCGCGACAGACACGGAGGTGCATCGTGCGCAAGGTTCTGCTCTACTCCGGCCTGCTCGTCGTCGGGCTCATCATTTCACAGTTCATGGGCAACGCGCCCGCGGCCGTCACGGGGACGATCACGTTCCTCACGATGCTCGCGCTGTCGTTCATCATGATCCACGTCGGCTACGAGTTCGAGATCGACAAGTCTCGCCCGCGGCAGTACGTCTGGGACTACGTCGTCGCCGGCACGGCGGCGGCGTTCCCGTGGATCATGGTCGCGATGTACTTCGTCTACGTCATGGCCCCGCGCGAGCTCTGGGGCCACGGCGACCTGTGGCGCGAATCGCTGCTGGAAGCCCGCTTTGCGTCCCCCACGTCGGCGGGCGTGCTGTTTTCCATGCTGGCGGCGGCGGGGCTGGCGGCAACGTGGGTGTTTAAGAAGGCCCGCATCCTCGCGATCTTCGACGACCTCGACACCATCCTGCTCATGATCCCCCTCAAGATCATGATGGTCGGCTTCAAGTGGCAGCTGATGCTGATCGTGCTCTTCATCGCCGTCCTGCTCGTGCTGGCGTGGCGATACCTGCACGTCGTGCGCCTGCCGGTGACCTGGCCGTACGTGCTGGCGTACGCGCTGGGCATCACCGTGGTCTCCGAGATCATCTACTTCGCCAGCATGCAGATCGATGCCGAGGTGCCGATCCACCTGGAAGTGCTGCTGCCCGCCTTCGTGCTCGGCAGCATGCTGGCCCGGCCGGCCGGCGCCGACCCGCACGCGAACGATGCGCTCGAGGGCACCGCACACGGCCCGGTAGCGGCCAATGAACAGCGGGTGTCGACGATCGTGTCGGTCTGCTTCATGGTGCTGGTGGGCCTGTCGATGCCCCCGATCGGGGGGACCGCCGAGCCACTGCAGGCCAACGTGCCGACCGAGGTCGCGCCCACCGTCGCCGGTGAGCAACCGACCGAGGCGCCGGTGACGGCCGCGCCCGCCAAGAAAAAGGCCTTGTCGTACGAGGGCGTGCCCACCGAGGTGATGGCGGAGAAGGATCGCTTCCCGGGCTGGGGCGTCATCGCCGGCCACGTGCTGATGATCACGTTCCTGTCGAACCTGGGCAAGATGTTCCCGGTCTTCTGCTACCGCCGCGAGGCGACGATCCGCGAGCGGCTGGCGGTCTCGGTCGCCATGTTCCCCCGCGGCGAGGTGGGCGCGGGCGTGCTGGTCGTCTCGCTCAGCTACGGCCTGGGTGGCCCGGCCCTCACGGTCGCGGTCCTCTCGCTGGCGCTGAACCTCGTCTGCACGGGCATCTTCATCATCATCGTGAAGAAGCTTCTGGCCGGCGACGAACCACGGCCGGCGCTGGCGTAACGGTGTGAGAAAGGCGAACCGCCAAGGACGCCAAGAGCGCCAATCGCCTTCGCAGTACCTTAGAGGGTGTTAAAGAACGACGCCGCGTCCGCTTCGACCGTGGCATGGGCGCCAGAGCCCATGCGTGTGTTAGGGCCGGAAGAGAGAATTGGTTGCAGCGACTCGGTCGGCGCAGCAGCCAATAAATGAAATTTCTCATTCCAATCCACTGGCATGGGCTCTGGCGCCCATGCCACGGCCAAGGCAGCCGCGACCGTGTTCTTTAACACCCTCTCAGAGTGACGATGTTGTATGGCTCGGCAGCCCCTTGCCTTTCGCAGTCCCCTCCATCCTCCATCTTCCACCCTCGCTTTCTCTTTCTTCCCTCGGCGTCCTTGGCGGTTCAACCCTCTTTCGCATCGCGGCACAATCCCCGCTAAAATGCATGCTCGCGATCCACGCCCGACATTACCCGAGGAGACCGCACCCGTGCCGCAATTTGTGTATGAGCCGACGATTCAATTAGGGGAAGACGACACCGATTACCGCCTGCTCAGCAGCGAGGGCGTCTCCACGATCGACGTCGGCGGGCGCACGCTGCTGAAGGTCGAACCGTCGGCGTTGCGCAACCTCGCCCGTCAGGCGTTCATCGACATCAACTTCCTGTTCCGCCCCAAGCATCTGCAGAAGCTGGCCGACGAGGTGAGCGACCCCGACGCCAGCGACAACGACCGCTTCGTCATCTACACGCATTTACAGAACGCCGTGGTGTCCGCCGCCGGGCAGTTGCCGAGCTGCCAGGACACTGGGACGGCCGTCATCGTGGGGAAGAAGGGCCAGTACGTCTTAACCGACTGCGACGATGCCGCGGCGCTGTCCGAAGGCATCTTCGACACGTATCAGCAGAACAACCTGCGCTACTCGCAACTGGCGCCGTTGGAGATGTTCAAGGAGAAGAACACCGCCAGCAACTTGCCCGCGCAGATCGACATTTCGGCTGAGACCGGCGACGCCTACAAGCTGCTCTTCATGGCCAAGGGGGGCGGCAGCGCCAACAAGATGTACTTCTATCAAAGCACGCCCGCGGTGCTGAACGAGAAGGACTTGGAAACGTTCATCCGCAGCAAGCTGAAGGAGATCGGCACCAGTGCCTGTCCGCCGTACCATTTTGCGGTGGTCATTGGTGGCACCAGCGCCGAAACGACGATGAAGACGCTGAAACTCGCCACCGCCAAGTACCTCGACAATCTGCCCACAACCGGCAGCGAGGGCGGCAGGGCGTTTCGCGATACCGCGTGGGAAGAGCGCATCTTGAACATCACCCGCGAGAGCAAGATCGGCGCGCAGTTCGGCGGGAAGTATTTCGCGCACGACGTGCGCGTCATAAGGCTGCCGCGCCACGCCGCCAGCATGCCCATCGGCATCGGCGTGTCGTGCTCGGCCGACCGGCAGATCAAAGCGAAGATCACCCACGACGGCGTCTTCCTGGAAGCCTTGGAACGCGACCCCGGCAAATACCTGCCCGCCGAGCAACCGAAGCTCGCGGCGCCGGTGAAGATCGACCTCTCGATCGGCATGGACCGCGTGCGGAAAATCCTGAGCCAGTTCCCCGTCAAAACGCGAGTGGAGCTGACCGGCACGCTCATCGTCGCCCGCGACGCCGCCCACGCACGGCTGCGGCAAATGCTGGAGGCCGGCCAACCGATGCCGCAGTACTTCAAGGACTACCCGATCTACTACGCCGGCCCCGCCAAGACCCCGCTCGGCATGGCCAGCGGCAGCTTCGGCCCCACGACCGCCGGCCGGATGGACGCCTTCGTCGACCTCTTCCAATCCCACGGCGGCTCCATGGTCATGATCGCCAAAGGCAACCGCAGCAAACCCGTCACCGACGCCTGCAAGAAGTGGGGCGGCTTCTACCTCGGCTCCATCGGCGGCCCCGCAGCGCTATTGGCGCAGTCGAACATCAAGAAGGTGGAACTGATCGACTTCGAAGACCTGGGGATGGAAGCGATTCGAAAGATTGAAGTGGTCGACTTCCCGACGTTCATCGTGGTGGACGATAAGGGGAACGATTTCTTTGAGGGGTTATAGAGCCGTCGTGAATCGCGCTGCTACTGCAAGGCCATTCCCGCGACGGCTGGCGTGAGACGCCCGTGCGTCCTATAGCGTCCGAGCGAGCCTTATATGACTTCACCAAGTCCGAAGCGAAAATGGCAACAGGTTGAAAACCCCGAACTCCAAGGGGAATCGATCTTTAGCACGCTCCTGTTCCGCGTCATCATCGGCGGCGGGATCTTTGGCGGAATGGCCTTGGCGGCCGTGCTGTTCCCCGAGGCGCCGCAGGCGAAGTTCGCAGTTGCGGGGCTGGTCGGCGGGATGGTGGGATACGTGTTGCATTGGGCAATCGAACGCTGGCGTGGGGACGAAAGCCCGCTGTTCGACCGTCAGCTGCGGGCCCATTGGATGCTCCTCGTGGGGATCGCGCTGGCGTTTGGGTTATCAGTCACGGTGCTAATTGCGAGCGTCACGGACGCAGCCAGGCAGGCGGAAGCCGAAAGGGTGTCTAAGCAGGAACGGGACGCGTACTACGAGAAGCTTCGCTCGCCTGAGGTGAAACGAGGTATGGAAGCGTACGGGGAGATCAAGGCCGCCCGCGAGAGGGCAAAACGAGTCGCGCCCGCGACACTGCCGACTGGTCCGTGAGTCGGGCAGACCGCGCTTTAGGTCAGACGGTACAGGCCCGGATTGGCATCGCTCAGTTCCTCAAGGGCGCTCTCCAATGCGTCCCATTCTTCCTGCGGAACCGAGGCGTCAATACGGGCAGTGTCGGCAACATTGCGGGTGACGGTAACGACGAGCGTGGGAGAGAAGCCCTGCCACGAACCGTTCTTCGGTGGACCCGAGTAGTACGCCACCGCCGTGAGGCGTTCACCCACCTTGGGTCGGCCGCCCGGTGCGTGTACGAGGTTGCCTGCATTCATCACGTAGATGGCTGGATGGCTGCTGCCATGTTCGGTCGACAGGTCGGTGTAGACTGCGACTCGGTAGGGCGCGTCTTTGATTACCACCGCCGGGCAGACGTTTCCGCTTGCCATCTGCTTTTTCTGTTCCGATAGCTGTGTCCAGATGATTATCGGTAGCATGAGAAGCGGCACCCACCAAAGCCATTGATATTTCTCGAAGAAGAGCATGCCGACCGAACATAGGCTCATCGCGATGGCGACGAAGCCTATCACGAACATATGGCAGCGAAGGTACTGGCCGGTCTCGATGTAGAGTTGTGCCGGGTTAGACGCGCGCGAGGACCCATCCGACCGAACCGGCACCTGCCGACCGCCCCCGATGGCGGCTCCCGGGGAATGCCGGGCAACGCTCTGCGTCCGGGGCGGATCGGAACCGGCCAAGTCATAGTCACCAAGTGCCGTCGGTTCACCTTTGGCCGCGGGGACGCTCATCGGTTGCTTGCACGCCTTGCATGCCACCCGTCGGCCGGCGAACGAATCGTCGACCTGGTACCGCTTGCCGCACCTACACTGAAATGAAATACTCATCAGATTTCTCTTCCGTATAACGCTAGTGAGTCCGCCGCATGCAAAACGGTGATTGTAGTCGCGCGCAGAGGCGCGACAAACCTGCCGCTAAAGGCCTTCCACAGAGGACAGCGATGACACCGTGAACGGTTCGAACAACTGCTGGCGGACGTGAAGGACCTCTAAACCCCGCATTTTTCCGCCGACAAACGTGTTCTGGCGGGCAATAATTCACCTTGGGCAGACCGCAGTGTGCGGGGTGCCGGGGCCGCGTTTTTGCGCGGTTCAATCGTGTCGGGACCGGGTGCGCCGGCCTGTTCAAGGCTGGCCGGGGTCGCGGGAATCCTACCGAAGAAGGAGGGAATCATGCTGGGTGCAAATCGGGTGCATGCGCGTGGCGATGTGGTGGCGAATGATAGAGTCGCCGTAGACGGAACTGCCGGTTTGGCAGGTGGGGCGATGGTGCAAAATGGTGCAGAATGGTGCACGAAATCGGGAAATGCCTTGCCCAGTTCGCCGGGCTCGCCGTATTCGCCGCGTGAAAATGAGCGGCCGGCGGTCCCGCGGTTGACGGAGCGGCAGCGGACGGCGGTGGCGCTGCTGTTGGTGGGGGAGAACGATTCGGTGGTCGCCGGGCGGTTGGGCGTGCATCGAAACACGATCTCGCGGTGGCGCAGTCAGAACCCGGTCTTCATCGCCGAACTGCATCGCAGGCAGCACGAGATGTTCGAGGCGCTGGTGGGGCGGGTACGCAAGCTTGCGATGAAGTCGATGCAGACGATCGACACCGCGCTGTCGGACAATGGCGCGGCGTACGACCCGGCGGCGCAGCGGCTGGCGGTCAGCGTGCTGCGCGGCACCGGCGCGTTCAAACAGGCGCAGCCGAGCGGCGCGCAGGACCTGTCGGCGGTCCTAAACGCCCAGGTGCGCGCAACGCGTGCGCCAGCGCAACGCAACGAGCCGGTGACCGACGACGAGCGCGATGCGATCCTGGCGCCATGGCTGGCCGACCCGGAAGCAGGTGACGCCATCGATGCGATCGCGCCGACCGCGCCAACGGAAACCATCCTGCGGCCGGCGTACGACCCGGCGCCACCGAAGCGCGATTGCAGCGAGGCGGTGGACGGTCGTACCATGGTGCCCATGACGACCCCGAACCCCGCCGTCGCGCCAGCAACGCCTGAGGAACCAACGAACTACGACGAGGCGAAGGTGCCGCAATACGAGCTGCCCGATGCGCTGCGCGCGAAGGACGGTTCGGCCGTCACGTCGCCGGCGGCTTGGCCGAAGCGGCGCGAGGAGATCTTGGAGCTGTTTCGCACGCACATGTTCGGGCGATCGTCCGGGCGGCCAGCGGAACTGCGGTTCGAGGTGATCGAGACGAACGAGCAGGCGATGGACGGTGCCGCGACGCTGCGCCGGGTGGCGATCCATTGTCGCAACGGGGATCGGCAGCACACGTCGCGACTCACGCTCTTCCTGCCCAACGCGCTGCGGGGCAGGCGCGCGCCGGTGCTGCTGCTGATCAACAATCGCAAGGCCATGCACATCGATCCCACGCGCGCGACTCGCTCGGGCTTCTGGCCAGCCGAGGAGATGATCGCGCGCGGTTACGGGGCGGCGGCGTTCCAGTACGGAGACGTGGCGCCGGACGATGCGGCCACCTACCGCGACGGGGTGATGCAGCTCTTCGACGACCTGAACCAACCGCGCGCCGGTGATGGCTGGGGCGCAATTGGCGCTTGGGCCTGGGGCGCCAGCCGGGCGCTGGACTACCTGCAGACCGACGATCGCGTGGACGGCCAGCGCGTGGCGGTCATCGGGCACTCGCGCGGGGGCAAGACCGCGCTCTGGGCCGCGGCGCAGGACGAACGGTTCGCAGCGGCGTACTCCAACGAGTCCGGCTGTGGTGGGGCGGCCATCAGCCGGCGCATGTTCGGCGAGACGATCGCGAAGATCACCGCCAACTTTCCCCACTGGTTCGCGCCGAACCTGAACGCCTATCGCGGGCGCGATGGTGAGATGCCGTTCGACCAGCACATGCTGCTGGACCTGCTGGCCCCACGACTGCTGTACGTCGCCAGCGCCAGCGACGACGGGTGGGCCGACCCGAAGGGGGAATTCCTGGGGCTGGCCCACACGTCGCCCGTGTACGGCCTGTGGGGCGAGCCGGCGATCGCGGCGCACGAGTGGCCCGCGCCGGAACGGCCCCTGGTTCGCGGGCGGCGCGGCTATCACGTGCGCACCGGGGGACACGGGATGGAGCCGTACGACTGGGGATGTTTCATGGATTTCCTGGACCGACAGGAGGGGTGGCGGTGAAGGTTAGAGCAGGGCGCATCTTGCTGTAGCGTTCGGGTGGCACGGTCTGGTACTCCAGGCCGTGTCTTCTCTACCCCAGAAAGACACGGCCTGGCGTACCAGACCGTGCCACCAAGAGAGCAAGCCGCTACACGAGAGGGTCCGTTGCTCTAGTCGGAAAGACCCTCCTCGCGCGACCAACATGACAAGTGGGAGCGGCGCGAGAGGGTTCTGTCCGGTAGCGCAAAGGCGCAGCGAAGAACCTTCTCACTCAAGTGGTAAGGCCGAAAGGCCGCTCGGGACTACTGTGTGTCGGGCTATGTGGTGGGCGCGGGGGTCGTCACCGGGGTGGACTCGATCTCCACGCGCGTGTTGTCGTCTAGGTTCAGGGTGATCAGCTCGCCGTCGTCTTTGCGAAGCGTGAGGCGGTCGAGCCAGAGCTTGTCGTTCTTGGAATGGGCGAACCAGCTGCCGGTGGTCTTCTGCTCGTACTCGACGATCGTGCCGCGGATGTCGCTGGCCATCGTGTAATCGCGGGCCGCGATCTGCTGGGTCACCTTCACCTTCGTGCCGACCGTGAACTGCTTGCGGATCGAGTCGTCCATACGGCGCAAAGGGTATGAGAGATGGGGGGAAAGGTCAAAGAGGGGCGGGGAATGGAATGACCAATGACCAAACCTGAATGACCAATGAAGTCCCAATGACCAGTGCCCAACATCGTCTCAGGATTGGTCATTGGTATTTGGGCATTCATTGGTCTTCGGGTTTGGTCATTGGGGCTTTCCCCTAATCCACCACCCCCTCGATCCCTCGCCGGATCAGGTTCACCGCGATGGCGGCCAGCAGGACCATCACGAGCTTGCTGAAGGCCTTCAGCGTGTTGCTGCCAACAAGCCGGGCGATCCGGTCGGCCGACAGCAGGATCGCAAGCAGCAGGGCGAAGTTGACAGCCAAGCTGAGGGCGGTCATCGCATGACCGTGGTGGGCGCTGAGGACCAGCACGTTGGTCAGCGTCGCGGGGCCGGCGATCAGGGGCATGGCCAGTGGGACGATGCCGACCATCTCGCTTTCGAACACCGCCGGCTTGCCGGGCATCACGAGGTCCATGACGGCCAGCACGAGCAGGATCAGCCCACCGGCGATCATGAAGTCGTCGGTCGAGATGCCGAGCAGCCCGAAGATGGCGGTGCCCAGAAACATGAAGCCCAGGCAGATGATCGTCGCCGCCAGCACCGCCTCGAAGCTGATCGCCCGGCGTTGCTTGCGCGATAGCTGAGCCGTGAATGCCAGGAACAGCGGCACCAACCCGAAGGCGTCGATGCTGACGAACAGCGGGACGAAGGTTTCGAGGAAGGAGCGCATGGAGAGAAGGGGGTTAGGAGATCGGAGTCAGGGGTTAGACGATAGAATGCCGAGGTTCGGAGTACCTCAGGATGACGATACGATTGGGATATCGCATCGTAAACCCCCAACGCTTAGAGCGGTTCAACTTCGGGTGTAGCGTCTGGCCGCAACCCTGTCATCCCGAGCGGGAGCGGTAGCGACCCGAGGGATCGCCACTGTCGAGCGACGTCCGTCACGTGAGATCCCTCAGGTCGCTACCGCTCCCTTCGGGATGACACGCTACACCTGAGGTAGAGCCGCTCTAGCCCCTAACTCCCTCCACGCCCGCCATCAGTTCGTCGTACAGCTGAGTCATCGCCTGCGGGACGATGCGGACCTCGCCGACGACGCTGATGAAGTTGGTGTCGCCGGCCCAGCGGGGGACGACATGCTGGTGAAGGTGCCCCGGCACGCCAGCGCCGGCGACGCGGCCGACGTTGATGCCGATGTTGAAGCCCTGGGCCGACACCGCCCGCTTCAGCAGGCGCACGGCTCCTGCGGTCTGCTGGTGGATGTCGAGCAGGACCGGCTCGCTTAGCGCGTCGAACTCGGCGGTGTG
This sequence comes from Tepidisphaeraceae bacterium, assembly GCA_035998445.1. Taxonomy (NCBI): domain Bacteria; kingdom Pseudomonadati; phylum Planctomycetota; class Phycisphaerae; order Tepidisphaerales; family Tepidisphaeraceae; species Tepidisphaeraceae bacterium. The sequence continues at coordinate 18,723 of DASYHQ010000064.1, forward strand.
GGTGAGCGGCGCGACGAGGATGTGGCCGTTCGTGTACGGGTAACGGTTCATCATCACGACGACCGACTCCGTGCGCCACAAGATCAGCCGTTGGCGGAATTCCTCAGGCGGGCAGGTCGCGGCCTCGCAGAGGAAGCAGCCGGTGTCGGGCTTGTCGATCGCGCGGATGTAGTCCATCCGCCAGGGGGCGTAAAGCGGGGGGTTGGCCATGGATGCATCGTAGCAACGGCAGGCGGGAAGGGGGAAGGACGCCTTCCTTCGTGCTTCGACGCCGGGGGGAGACACAGGCAAGAATGCCTGTGCCACAGCAGAGAAGCAGACGGGGGGAGAGACAGGCAGGAATGCCTGTCCTACAGAAGACGGAAGACGGAAGCGGCCGGGGGCGAGTTAGGACGACGCCGCTGCGGGGTCGGTCGCGAGGCGTTCGCGTACGGTGTCGCGGACCTTCCAGGCGTCCTGTTGGCGGGCGATGGCGCGCCGCCAGATGGTACGGCGCAACAGCGCCATCATGATCGCCGCCAGCGTGGCGCCGGCGACGTCGGCGATCCAGTCGCGCACGTCGGCCTTGCGCCCGACCAGCGTCTGCAGCATCTCGTCGGCGGCGCCGTAACACATCGCCACGGCGATCACGAACAGCGCCGGGTAGCGGAAGTGCGGCCGATAGGCCCACAGCGTGGCGTACAACAGCGTCGCCAGGCCCGCGTACCCCACGAAGTGCTCGATCTTGTCGCTGACGTTCACGTGCGGGACGTGCCGGGGCGGCAGGTGCGTGATCGTGAAGATCACGGCCCAGTAACAGAGCAGCATCGAAGCGAGGATGACACGCCAATGACGAAGCATGAGACGATGGATCAACAGAACGAAGGGGCCCGAGCGTCCCTATCCGGGACTCAACAAAAGTCCGACGTTCGTAATCCTGAGGTACTCCGAAGGATTTCCCCCCGTATTCGTACGTGGGACGGAAGAGATCCTTTGAAGTACCTCGGGATGACCAGGTCGGGGTTACGACACGTGCGCCAGCCAGCGTCACGAATATCAGGCGGCCACTTCGGGCTTGGCGCCACCCGCAACTTTGTTCGCTGCCAGCTTGTTGACGTCGATGTCGTTGTTCACGGTCACCGTCACGCTGGGCGTGCCGGCGTCCATCGCGATCACCTCGCGGGCCAGCGCGCGGTAGTCGGCAGCGCCGTTGCTGTTGGGCTCGTAATCGATGATTGTCTTGCCAAAGCTCGGGCTCTCGGCCAGCTTGATGTTCCGGCGGATCTTCGTGTTGAACACCTTCGCGCCCGCCCACGGCAACGGCTTGCCCTGGGCCGCCTCGATGAAGCCGTTCAACTCGGCCACCACTTCCATGCTGAGCTTGGTTTGGGCATCGAACATGGTCAGCGCGATGCCCGACACCTTCAGCTTCGGGTTCATGCGCTTGTTGACCAGCTGCACCGTCTCCAGCAGCTTGGCCACGCCCTGCAGCGCCAGGAAGTGCGGCTGCATGGGGATGATGACCTCCGTCGCGGCCGCCAGCGCGTTGATCGTCAGCAAGCCCAGCGATGGCGGGCAGTCGAACAGGATGAAGTCAAAGTCGTGCTGCGCGCTCTCCAGCTTCTTGCGCATCAGCAGCTCGCGGCCCAGCACGCTCACCAGTTCGATCTCGGCGGCGGCCAGGTCGATGCTGCTGGGGATCAGCGCGATGTTCTTACCGACCGATTGCACGGCCTCCAGGATGCTGCGGTCCTCCACCAGCACGTGGTACAGCGAGACGACGTCGGGCGACGGGTCGATGCCGTAGTTGATCGTCAGGTGGGCCTGCGGGTCCAGATCGATCAGGCAGACGCGCTTGCCGGCCTCGGCCAGCGCGGCGCCCAGGTTCACCGTGGTCGTCGTCTTGCCGACGCCACCCTTTTGATTCATCAACGCAATCGTACGCATGTTCTGCCACCTTCCCGCAGGGCCCGCCGGCCCATCCGTGGGTCCCTCGTCCCCGTTCGAACTACGCGGGCGATTATCGCGGGGTTCGGGGGAGATACAAGGAATGGCGGGGGAAGATTACCGATTGCGAAGCGGATGGCGGCTCTGGTCCCTCTCCCGGTACGCTGGGAGAGGTTAGGTGAGGGTGATGCGCGTTGCGGACGGCCCACGAATGGGCACGAAAGGACACGAATAAGAGAGGCGCATCATTGCGTAGTTTTTATTCGTGCCCATTCGTGGGCATGTGTTCCATCGCGAAGCGTGAGGCAGTTCGCATCACCCTCACCAGGCCTCTCCCGCTGCTGCGGGAGAAGGGTCGAAGCGGCGCTCACTCCGCGCTCGAGGCCCCCCATGTTTCACCCACTGCAAATACAACCCATGCGGCGGCGCCGTCGGCCCTGCGGCATCGCGATGGCGGGCGGCGAGCATCGCCGGAATGGCATCGGCCGGCGTGCGACCGAGGCCGACCTGCACCAGCGTGCCGACCATGATGCGCACCGTGTGCCACAGGAACCCCGTCCCCGCCACGCCGATCACCAGCCGTGGGCCGCGCCAGGCAACGTCGCAGCCGAGGATCGTGCGCACCGTGTTCTCCCGGCCATGCCCGGGCCGCGCGAAGCTGTTCAGGTCGTGCGTGCCCACGAAGTGCGCCGCAGCCACGCTCATCGCGGCCAGGTCCAGCGGCTGCCACCGATGCCACATCAGGTCGGCGGCAAACAACGGCCGCTCGGTCGCGGTCCAGATCACGTACTGGTAGCGCTTGCTGACCGTGCCGGTGATCGCGTCGAAATCGGGCCCGACCGGTTCGATGCTGCGGATGATCACGTCGTCCGGGAGCCGGGCGTTGGTCGCCCGGCGAAGGCCCTCGATCGGGATCTGCGTCATGTGCGTGTCGAAGTGGGCCACCTGCCCCTTGGCATGCACGCACGCATCGGTCCGCGACGACCCGACGAGGTTGATCGGGTGCCCGACGATGCCCATCAGTGTCCGCCGCAAAGTTTCCTGAACGGTCGGTAATCCCTGCCCCTCAGGCGGCGCCGCGCCGGCCCACGTCGCCGGCACCGACTGCGTCTGCCACCCGTGATACGCGGTGCCGCGGTAGGCGATCGTGAGCTTGTAGCGTTGGGTGGGCATAAGTTGGACGGGGCGCGATGGCCGCTTGGTCACGAAATGTAACTTTGCTAACAGATATTTCTTGCAGCCAGCGAACTCTACCAGTAGCTTGGCCACGGAACTACGAGGGAGAGCACATTGCCTAAGTTATTTATATTCACTGTCTTATCGTGCGCCGGAGCGCTGCTGGCTTTGACCGCTGGCCAGAGTGTAGCCGCTCCCATCACTGCGGTGAACGAGCCGGTCCTGATCGACTTTACAGGGTTCAACGGCTCGGGCTTCAATGCCGTTTATACCCCGGGAACGAACGGCCGATTTGTCTCCCCTGATATCAAGATCATCGGGTTTGATTACGGCACGCTCAACTACAACGGCGACCAGTACGACCTACGCGAAGATTTCGCCCGTGGCAACTTCAGCTCGGGTGTGAGCACTAGTGGCATCTACGGGTTCAATGTGGGCACCGGTAGCGTGACCGATCCCACGTTGGGATGGCAGCCTGGGAACTCCGACATGACGCCCGGTACGTTCACGTTCCGCTATCAGAACCTCACCGGTGTCACGCTGCACGCGTTCGACGTCAGCTACGAGGTTTGGGTACGCAACGATCAAGCTTCCTCCTATGCGGTCAACATGGCGTACGCCGGCGAGGCTGCAGCGTTCACGACCGTCGGCGACCTCGCCGTGATCACACCGGGCAGGGCTGATTCATCACCGGCCTTCGTGCGGACGCTGCGGGAGACGACCGTAAACGCGACCGTTTTGCCGAACGAGTACTTCTACCTTCAGTTCCAGGGCGACGACGCCTCTGGCACCGGCTCGCGAGACGAGATTGCGCTCGACGATATCTCCGTCACCGCCCACACGCCCGAACCCGGCACCGCAACGACGATGCTGGCGCTCGGCGCAGCCGCCGCGCTGCGACGTCGCCGGCGCAGCGCGTAAGGGTTGTCGGGGGTCGGCCGCTGTCGCTTCGGTACCACGGGCGGCTCGCCCATGCCACGCGGTGGCCGCCGACGCCCGGTCCAGCGGCATGGAACTGGTGGTGGTCGGTATGAAGGAGGCCCGTCGCGGGTTCGTACTTTTGCCCAAACGGTGGGTGATCGAGCGGACGAACGCCTGGGCCGCCCGGTTCCGCCGACTCGCCCGCGATCACGAACGACTACCGGACGTTTTCGCCGGCCTGCACTACGCCGCGTTCGTCGTCCTCATGCTCGGACAACTACTCCGACTCAATTAAAGTGGGGAACAGCCTCTAGGCCCCACCTGCAGATGGCGGCACGATTCCGTCATAATCGCGAAATCGGCGGCAGAGTGTCCGCGGAATTCAATCCAAACTCCCGGGAGGTCGTAACGAACTCGCGGGAGTTTAGTTTGGGTCAAACTCCGTGAAGTTCGGGGCCAGAACCGCGAGCGTTGGGCCGCCGGGATTGGGGTTGACTGCATTGCTCTGACGCGAGAAGAACCAGTAAAGGGATGGCGGTCGGGGCAGCCCGGAGGCTGTGTGTTTCCTGCCAAGCTCCGATATCCTTCGTCGCGTGAGACGCCGCCTGTTCAACGTGCTGGCCTGGCTGTCGCTCGTTGTGGGCGTGGTATCGTGCGTGATGTGGTTGCGTAGCTATTTTGTCGAGGAGGTGGTTACTGTCCGATTCGGCCGTCAGCGCATCGGCGTTGCATCACAGCCCGGCCGCGTGGCGTTCTTTCGAGGATTTGGAATTTCGACGAACAGTGGCGGCGTCAGTTACGCAAGGCGGTTCCCAGATTTCTACGTGCGCCCGAACACGCTTGGCTTCAGCGCCTATCGCCTATCGAAAGGCGGCGTGCTCATCACAATTCCATACTGGATGCTGATGTTGCTCTCGACCGTTGCGCCTCTCATCCGTTGGCGCAGGTCGCGACTCCATGCCAACGGCCTGTGCCGCGCCTGCGGCTACGATCTGCGTGCCACCCCTGACCGCTGCCCCGAATGCGGTGCTGTGCCTGAAGCTGTAAGCACTGGTGCTGATTGGCCCCGCGACCGGGGGCACGGCAATCCGTAGTCGCGACGCGGGCGTCGCTATTGCGGGCTCTCTACACCGTGATCGATTCCGGGATGTCGGCGTTGTGGGAGACGGTTTGCACGTCGTCGTTGTCGTCGAGGGTGGCGATGAGCTTCAGCACCTTTTGGGCCGTCTCGCCTTCCACGGCCACGGTGGTGGTGGGGACGTGGGTGATGGTGGAGGCCTCGATCGCGATTTTGGCGGCCTTCAGGGCTTCCTTCACCTTGTGGAACGCTGCCGGGGCGGTGACGACGACGTAGACCTCGACTTCGTTCTTCACGTCGTCGGCGCCGGCGTCGAGCGCCAGTTCCATCAACGCGTCTTCCTCGATCGCGTCGGCCTTCACGGTGATCAGGCCCTGCTTGTTGAACTGGAACGCGACCGCGCCGTTGGTGGCCAGGTTGCCGCCGGCCCGCTCGAAGATGGCGCGAAGGTCGGGGGCGGTTCGGGAGCGGTTGTTGGTAAGGGCCTCGACGAAGATCGCCACGCCACCGGGACCGTAGCCCTCGTATGTGGCGTCCTGATAGTCCTCGGTGCCCAACTCGCCGGTGCCTTTCTTGATGGCGTTCTCGATGGTGGCGCGGGGCATGTTGGCCTCTTTGGCCTCGTCGACCACGTAGCGCAGCGCCAGGTTGTCGCGCGGGTCGCCCCCGTTCTTGGCAGCGATGATGATCTGGCGGGCGATCTTGCTCCAGATCTTGCCCCGGCGGGCATCGTTAGCACCCTTGGCACGCTTAATCGTGGACCAGTGACTATGGCCTGCCATTGAACGGTCTCCCGAAAGGTAAGGCGTCGAGCGAACGCCCGATTGTAGCGGATGAGCGAGCGGGTGAAAACGGGGAAGGGGGCTGAGGAGTGACTGTGAATGTTGGAACAGGGAGGCCTCATCCTGCCCCTCTCCCGGTACTCCGGGAGAGGCTGGGTGAGGGTGATTGGTTCTTTCGAGAGCCGTCAGCAGCTCAAAATCACCCTCACCCTAACCCTCTCCCGGAGTACCGGGAGAGGGGACCGGATCGCACGTATTCCGATCCACCTTGCCCCGGCGTGGCCTGCGTGTAGAGTATCGCGACCTTTATGCCCGAAGCTCGTCGCGCGTCTCAACTTCCGCCACCTGTCGTTGCCTTGGCCGCCTGGCTGTTGCCGGGGTTGGGCCATTCGCTCGTGGGCGAGCGCGTCCGCGGGATCGCGATTGGCGTGACGGTCGTCAGCATGTACGTCGGTGGCTTGCTGATCGGCGGCGTGCGGGTGATCGAGGTGCCGGGGTACGACAACGATGGGCGGAAGATCGCCAACACGTCGACCCTGAACGAGGTGCGCATCAAGCCGTGGTCGATCGCGCAGGTGATGGCTGGCCCGCTGGGCATCGCCAGCGCCGCGGCATCCATCTGGGCGGCGGGGCCGGACGCGTCGGGCGAGCCGCGCGGGGCGCGGTCGCACGTGCGCGTGAACGAGATCGGCACGCTCTACACCGCCGTCGCCGGCATGCTGAACCTGCTGGCGATCCTGGACTGCACCGGCCGGGCCGGCCGGGAGGCGGAGAAGTGAACCTCCCGCCGCTCGCGCTACCGTCGATGTTTCCGCTAGCCCAGTACGTGCCGTTCCTGCGTCCACTGCCGATCTGGGACTACTGGTACCTGCTGCTATTCCCCCTCTGCATCGGCGTGGCAGTGGTCTACAAGTGCATCAAGACACCCGACGTCCGGCGGATTCCGTGGGAATCGCTCGTCATCTCGCTCTGGATCATTCTGGGCATGTGCGGGGCGGCACTGGCGCTGGCGATTGTCGTGCGCATCTTCAGTTGATCGTTCGTCACCCGTTGCCGCGGACGGAAACTACGAGAATTCTGAAGGTGTCGCGGAGGCGAGCAACTTCTCCCTCTCCCTCCGGGAGAGGGCAGGGGTGAGGGCCCGACGATGCGGACGGTTAGGCCCGCGCTACCCGTGTGATAATGCTCAGATCGCGTGGCAGGTTCGTCGCAAGTCATTCGCATGACGAGCCCTCACCCTAACCCTCTCCCGGAGGGAGAGGGGACCGGAAAGGCAAGCACCACCGCCGCTTTATCGCCGCCAGCGTTTCGGCAGGAACTGCTTCATCACGTCCACCCCCAGCACGAAGCACGCCCCGAAGTAGACCGCGGCGCCGACGCTCATCAGCAGCAGCAACTGGGTCGCCCAGGTGAGGCGCGTTTCATCAGTCGGGTAGATCGGCGACAGCTTGATCGCGTAGCAGGCCAGCCCCATCAGCAAGGTCGCCAGCAGCATCTTCATCACCGGCACCGCCAACGACCGTAACCCCAGCCCGCCGAGCCGGCGGTCGAGCAGCCAGAGCATGATGGCGGCCTGGATCGCGAAGCTGACCAGCGTGCCGACCGCCATGGCGCTTTCGCCCAAAGGCGTCCAGAGCAGCGGGATCTCGATCACCAGGTTCAGCAAGATGTTGACGACCGACATCACCAACGGTGTGACCGTGTCGTGGATCGCGTAGTACGCCCGGTTGACGATCTGCAGCAACGAGAACGCCCAGATCGCCCCGGCATACCAGCGCGTAGATTGCGCGATCAGAAGCGCATCATGCTCGCTGATCTGCCCGTGTTGAAACAGCAGCCGTGCGGTGGGCTCGGCGACGAGGATCAGGCCAAGGCTGGCGGGCAGGCCTTCCCAGATCGTGGCTTCCACCCCTTGCCGCAACGTGCCGCGGAAGGCGTCGCGGTCCTTATCGAGGGCGTCGGCGCTCAGGCCGGGGAAGATCGCGGTCGCCAGCGCGATCGCGAAGACGCCGAGCGGAAACTGGTAGAGGAACTGCGCCAGCTCTAAACGCCGCGGTGCGCCTAATTCGAGCGGCAGGCGGATCGATTGGCCGAGGATCGTCACATGCGTGACGAGCTGATGCGCCTCGTCGAGCGTCTGCATGAGGAAGTACGAGATGCCGCGATCGAGCAGCACCGACAGCTGCAGCACACCGGCTCCCATCGCCACCGGCACCGATAGCAATAGCATCTTGCGCACCAGTGGCGTGCGGATCTTGGCGCGCAGATCAAACGTGAACCCGGCGGCCTTCAGTCCCGGCAGCAGTACCGCCACCTGCAGCACGCCAGCCACCAGCACGAAGCCCGAGAGCCAATAGGCCAGGATCGCCTGCAGGCGGATCGTCTCCAGGGTATCGTCGGCGGCCTTCAGGTGCAGGACCTTGGCGCCGATGAACAGCACGCCGATATGGCAAAGATTCAGGATGATCGGCGCCGCCGCGGGCGCGCCGAACCGGCGGTGGACCTGCAGGATGCCCGCAAGGAACGCGCCGCCGCAGATCAGCAGCACGTAGGGCAGCATGATCGCGACGAAGTGCAGCGTCATCACGCGGTCGGGCAGCAGGTCGTCGTTGAACCGCAGGATGCCGAAGATGACGAGTTCACCGACGATCGTGATCGCCAGCAGGATGACCGCCAGCAAGTTCACACTGGCGGCCGCGAAGGCGTTGGCGTTTTCCTTAGTGTCGTGCTTGTTCGCCTGCGCGTACAGCGGGATGAACGCCGCCGACAGCGCCCCTTCACCGAACAGCTTTCGGAACAGGTTCGGAATGGTGAATGCGACGGAAAACGCCGTGGCGACGAGCCCGGTGCCCAGGTAATGCCCGCTGACCATTTCGCGCGCCAGCCCGACGAACCGGCTGACGAGCGTGAGCCCGCCGACGATCTTCGCGTACGCAAGGAACGAGCGGGCCGGCGGGGGTTGGGTGGGGGGTGCGGTTGGGGCCATCCGTGGCTTGCAAGTAGTAGCAATCTACGCGTCGTCGATTTCTTCTGTAGGACAGGCATTCCTGCCTGTCTCTCCCCCCGTCTTCCTCTCCCCCCGTCTTCCTCTCCCCCCGTATTCGCCTCACACCTTCCGATCCAGAATAAACAACTCGGGATACATCCAAGGATCGTCCACGAGCCCCTTCGTCATCGCGTTGTGCAATACGTACTGCAACTTCTCTTCGAACTCTCGCCGGTCGCGAATAACGCGATCGAACGTCTCGTCCTGCCACACCTGACCGGCTTGCTTTCGATGTTCGTTGACGAGCTTGGCCGAGACGCCCTTCGTGCCCTTGCCGATGTCCGACAGACTGTAGTCGTTCATCGGCCGTACGAGCATGTGAACGTGATCGGGCATGACGACGGCAGCAAATAGCCGGTAGAAGCGACCGTGGCCACGCAGAACGTGGTCGTAAACGAGGTGTCGTTCCCTGGCGGATAGACGGCCACCAGCCAAGCGGAAGGTGAGGAAGTAAGTGACGTCTCCGATGTCATAATGTGGGAGGTGGCGGCGGTGAACCGTTCCCTTTCCTGGGGGAAGAGAAGGCAATGCGGGGGGAGAGGCGGGGGGAGAGACAGGCAGGAATGCCTGTCCTACAGAAGAGGGGGATAAACGGCGCGTCATGTCACGCGCCGCAGCCCTCACGTCGTCGGCGCCCACCACCGCGGCGGTAACGGCGACCGCCTTTACGCCCGTCGCCAGAACTTCGTCGACGTTCTCCAGCGTAATCCCCGCGATCGCGATGGCGAAGATTTGGATCTCCGCGGCGACGGCGCGGGCGAAGTCCAGGCCGGGCAGGAAGTCGCGGGGCTTCGTGCTGCTGGGGAAAACGGGGCCCACGCCGATGTAGTCCGCCCCGGCTTCTTCCGCGGCGCGGGCCTGCTCGATCGTGTGCGTGCTCACGCCGACAATCTTGCCGCGGCCCAGCAGTTGACGCACCGCGGCGATGGGCAGGTCGCCTTGGCCGACGTGGACGCCGTCGGCATCAGATAGGGCGGCAATGTCCGGGCGGTCGTTGATGATGCTGATCACGCCGTGCTCGCGGCACAGTGCCACGAAGTCCTTTGCCCGGCGGAGCAGTTCGCCCGATTCCATGTCTTTCTCGCGCAACTGCAGGCAATCGGCACCCCCCTCGATGGCTTGGCGGGCGGCGTCCAGCCAGTGGGTCTTGCACTGCGATTCGGTGATCAGCACGTACAGCCTCACCTCTGCGAAACCGCAGGCGGCGGGGCGAAGGGTCTCGGCAATCCGTTGCTCGATCGCGTAGAAGCGGTAACGGATTTGCTCGACTTGCTGGGACACATCCGCATCGATCGTCTTCAGGTATTCCTCGATCGCGCGCAGCGCTTCACCCATGCGTTTCCCCGCGGCCGTCACCACGTGGGCCAGGTCGTCGCGCCTTGCTTCTGCGGGCGTGCCGATCATCGTGCCGACGTCGCCGGGCGTATCGCGATGGGCGATGGCGGCGGCGACGTGGGGCGCAGTGGCGGCCGTTAAATCGTGCCGCAGGGTCTTCAGCGATTCGCTCAGGCCGGCGTCATCGCGAATGAAGCGGGCGTAGTCCTCCAGCACCCGCAGCGCCTCGCGGGCGCGGTTGAAGTTGGCGTCGAGCAAACGCAATACGGAACTGTTGATGAATTGACCCACAGCCCGCCGATTATAGGGCCAGAGGAAGGGATTGCCGATTTGCGATTTGCGATTGCCGATTGAAAGACAAGTGTGAGTAGGCCGCACCTCCAATCGCTAATCGGCAATCGCAAATCGCAAATTTTGGATTTCCCCATGCTCACTTTCGCCTTCATCCTGTTCGTCGTCATTACCGCAGGGTCGTTCGCTGCCAGCCTGATGCCGAGCGATTTCGCCACCTTTCACCGATACGAGGCCGACGAATGAATTCACGCAAACTCGCGTTCGAACTGGGGTTAAAGTCCATTAAGGGTCGGGCGGCGGTGTCGCGGGCGGCGGGTCCTGTTTGCGCCATCCGGCCCAGCCTCTACAATGGGGCCGGTATGCCCGACGTAAACCAGATCATCCAAGGCGACAGCATCAAGATCCTCAACGACGGGCCGGAGGGCTGGGTCGATCTGGTCTTCGCCGACCCGCCGTTCAACATCGGCTACCTGTATCACGGGTACGACGACAAGAAGGACGTCGACGAGTACCTGAACTTCAGCCGTCAGTGGATGCAAGCGGTCTACCGCGCGCTCAAGCCCACGGGCAGCTTCTACCTGGCCATTGGCGACGAGTTCGCCGCCGACCTTTGCGTGATCGCCCGTCGCGAGATCGGCTTCAACATGCGCAACTGGATCGTGTGGCACTACACGTTCGGCCAGCAGACGAAGAAGAAGTTCGCCAAGAGCCACACGCACATTTTGTACTTCAGCAAGACCGCGCCCGACGCCGGCCTGTCGAACATCACCTTCAACGCCGACGCCGTCCGCGTCGCCAGCGCGCGCCAGACGACGTACGCCGACCACCGCGCCAACCCCAAGGGCAAGCTGCCCGACGACGTCTGGTATTTGCGCCCGCAGGAAACGCCTGAGCCGTACTTCAACGCCGATAGCGACACGTGGAACGTCAGCCGCGTCTGCGGCACGTTCAAGGAGCGCGAGGGCTGGCACGGCTGTCAGATGCCCATCGGGGTGCTGAACCGCGTCATCCTCGCCAGCAGCAACCCCGGCGACGTCGTCCTCGACCCGTTCAACGGCAGCGGCACGACCGTGGTCAGCGCCGCCATGCTCGGCCGCAAGTACGTCGGCATCGACCAGAGCGAGGAGTACGTCAACTACGCCCGCAAGCGCCTCGAGCACGTGCTGGAGGCCGCCAAGACCGGTGACCCCAAGGCCGCCGGCGACGCCGCCGCCCCAATCGCGCTTTCGACGGCGACGAACCCGAAGCGCAGCAGCAAGGTGATGACCAAGACCGACGCCTTCGGCCGCCCCCGCGTCGCCCGCCGCCGCGCCGCGGCGAAGACGGCGTAAGGGCCAGTTAGCATTTCAATCGCATTGCGCAAGAGACGGGCCATGGGGTCCGTCTCTTTCGTTTTACAGAGGCGTTCCCTGGGTCACTTCGGCGTCGTCTTGGAACCTTCGCTGAGGTATTTCCGCCGGATGACGGTTTCCATGTCGACGTCGTTGATGTTCGCGAGCGTGCAGAGCCAGGCGAAGACGTCGGCGAATTCCTCTTCGAGGTTGGCGCGGTTGTCGCCGCGGGCCAGGGCGCGGGCGAGCTCACCGATTTCTTCGGAGAACCACAGCCACGTTCCCGCGGTGCCGCGTGCGCGGTCGGCGGTGGAGTAGAGCTTGTCGATGTGCTGCTGGAACTCGGCGATGGTGAGGGGGGATGGGGTCATATTCGGTTTCCGTCTCCCGGCGCGAGGGAGCTAGGGTGATTGAGTACCGACACTAGGCGCACACTTGTCACCCCGATGGGAGCCTTGGCGACCTGAGGGATCTTCCAAGGCGGGCGTCGTGAGACACATGAGATCCCTCAGGTCGCTACCGCTCCCTTCGGGATGACATTCTGCGCGATGGCCGCATTCAACCTGCGAAGCGTGTTCATCGTCGCAATCCGACGCGTCACTCCTGCTCCGGCTTCTCCGCCGGCGATAACCGTTCCATTGCGGCGATCGAGCGGTTCTGGCGTTCCACCGTCTTTTCGTCGCCGGCCTTCTCGGCGATCTCCCGCAGCAGCTTGTGCGCGTCGAGGTCGTACGGGTTCACGTAGACGCTTTCCAACGCGAACTTTTGGGCCTCCGGCAGCTTGTCGGTATCGCGGTATATGCGGGCGATACGTTTGGCGTAGCGGTTGTCCTTCAGTTCCACCTGGTGCAGCGCCAGGAAGTGCTCGACCGCCTTCTCGGGTTGGTTCACGGCCTTGCTGACAAATAAACCCGCCAACCGTTGGTGCGGCAGGGCGTCCATCGGGCGCAGCGCCGCGATCTCTTCCCACACCGGCACGGCGGCGGCGTACTGCTTGGCCTTGATCAGCGCTTCACCCTCGGCCCGCAAAACGTCGACCTTGGCCGACGTCTTCTCGTCGTAGCCCCATGTGCTGGTCTGCTGCTGCGCCCAGCTGCGGAAGTCTTCGAAGAACTGCGACATGCTGCGGCCGGTGAGGCGCGGGAAGACGTCTTCCTGCCGCTCGGCGTTGCGGAAGGCCTCGAGCATCTTCAGGATCGTGTCGTGGCCGTACTTCTCTTGAATGTACTGACACACCCAGAACGACTGCGCGTACGCCTGCTGGCGGTCGCTGGGCTTCTTCGGGCGCACGAAGCCCCACGTCAGCTCGTCCATGCGGAACAGCGTGTCGTTCTGCACGGCGGCGTAGAGCATGGGCACCCATTCCCAGCGCAGCGGCACGTTCTCTTCCAGCACCGCCAGGCCCTCGGTCATCCAATGCTGAATGCGGTTGTCGGTCGCGGCCAAGGTCACCGTGTGCGTGAACTCGTGCCGTAGCACGCCCGCCCAGTTGAACGGGCCCATCGTCTTCTCACCCTTGCGCGGCGAGACCATCGCGATCACCCGCCCAGTGCTAGCGCCCACCGTGCCAATCCACGGCGAGCCCGTCGTGCGCACCGAGAAGCCGTCGTGCGTCGGGAAGACCTCGATGATCGTCTTGTCCTTCGGCTCGTGCTGGAAGTTGCCGGTGACTTCCTTGTAGATGCTTTCGAGATAATCGCCGAAGTACTCGGGGATGATCGGGTCGGCCTTGGCATCGTACATGATGATGAAGTGCGGCGTCTCCTTGACCGCGTAGCCTTCCATCTCATCGAGCAGGCGCAGGTAGTTCGTCGTGCGCGCGTTGAACGGGTCGAGCGCGCGCGCGCCTTCCAGCACCCGGCGGGCGTCGTCCTCATCGCCGCTCTGCGTGTACAACAGGCCGAGGCCGTTGCGCGGATCGGTCCAGTTCGGCGCACGCTCGATCGCGATCTCGTACATCGCGGCGGCCCGCGGGTACTGACGCATGGCGCCAAGCTGGTCGGCCACCTCGAGATAGGCGGTGGCGTTGTCGGGATCGATTTGCTCGACCTCCTTCAACGTCGTTGTCATCTGGGCCTCTTCCAGGCGCAACGCGTACGTCGCGGCGAGCAGCCCCATCGCTTCCAAGTTCCGCGGCTTGGCGGCCAGCACCCGGCGAATGGGCACTTCGGCTTCCTTCGGGCGACGCTGCTGCAGCAGGTTGCGTGATTCAAGCAGGTCGGCGGTGGCGGAGGCGTCGTTTACGTCGCGCAGGCGCAGGATCATGGCGTCGGCGGCGTCGAAGTTGAAGACGCTGACGGCCAGGCGGCCCATCAGGTTCAGCGAGGCGGGGTCGTTGGGGTTGGCCTCCATCGCCGTCTGCAGCAGTTGCTGGGCCTCGCCGTCCTCGTCATGGCTCATCGCGTACGCCGCCGCCGCGACGCGCGCGGGTGTGTAGGTGCGGTCGATGACGTCGTAGGCGCGCGTGAACATGTCGTAGATCTGCCCGTGCAGGCCGACGTTGTCGCGGTAGGCCCCGCTGAGCGCCGCCCAGCGGTCGATCGCGCTCGTGATGACGGTCAGTTCCTCGGCGTCCTCGAACGCATCCGGATTGCCGGCGAACTTGTTCAGATAGTCCTGTGGCGGCTGGGTGAACCAGGCGTACGACCTCAACGCCGCGTCAAGGTCACCGATGGCCTCGTGCGCGTTGCCCAGCACGGCGTGCAGCCGTGGGGCGGTGGGATGTTTGGCGATTGCCGCAGTTGCGATCTCGACGGCGTCGCGCGGCTGGCCGAGATCGATCAGGATCATCGCGCGCAGCGCGATCGCGGCCGGCGGTGAATCGTTGCCGATGGCATCCAGCGACGCCAGCGCTTCGGCGTGTCTTCCCAGTGCCGACAGCGCCTTGGCCCGCACGGTCGCCATCGTGGCGGGTTCCACATCGCCCGCGCCGCGCAACGTGACCAGCACACGCCGGTACTGCCCGGCCGCCAGCTGCGCCTTGGCCTTGTCGAGCGCATCGTAGTACTCGCGATACTCCGGCTCGGCGGCGGCCTCGGGCATCAGGGGCTCGACCCACTTGTACGGCAGCGTCTGGCGACTGATCGGGTCGGCCGCGAACGCGGACGACGGCAACGCAGTGACGGCGGCGATGAGCAACGCGATTCTTCGATCCATGCGGGTCACCTGTACGAGCGAGACAAAACCGGCCGGGCGAACACGCCGGGATTATAAGCCGCTTAAACCACCGCGGCGAACTGGGCCGTTTGAAGAGTTAATCGCGATATTGGGGAAGAGGGGGAATTGAACCACAGAGAACACAGAGAGCACAGAGGCAGACACGGAGAGTTTGCGGTCCCTACTATTGGGATTTGGTTCTTGGCGCATTGTTTGGCATTGGGGCTTGGGATTTCGCGTAAGCGATGCTGGCTACTTGCGGAACAGCATCACGTACGCGAGCACCGCGGCGGCGTTGACGAAGGTGACGATCGCCGCCTTGCCTAGCAGGTCGCGGAACGAGTCAGGGGCGGCCGCCAGCGGGGCGTTCAGCCATTCCAGCGGGCGCAGGATCAACGGCAGCGGGGCCTCGTCGTCGGCTGCGCTGGTCGGGGGTTCACTTGCGGTGGCGACACTGGTGGCGAGGCCGGCCAGGCCCAGGCCGGCCCGTTCCTGCATCGCTTCGATCGCGTCTGCCTCGGCCGCGGGGGCAGTCGTCGTCGAAGCCATGGGCGATAAAGTCGATGGCACGGCCACCGGGGTCGCGGGGGCCCCGGCGACGGGAGAGGTGGTCGGTGTGTCGGTGATCGGGGGCGCGTCGGACGCCGCGGTGGTGGCGGTGGGTTCCTCGGCCGTCAGCTGCTTGAAGAGGTCGTCGATCTCCGCGCTCAAGGCGGCATTGTCGGTCGATGCGCCCGCAGCCGGTTCGGGGGGCGCGTTGGTGAACGTCTTCGTCGGCTGCGGCAGTTCCACCGGCGCGACCGGCTGATTCAGCTCCGCGAACAGGGCCTGCAGTTCAGCGTCGATGGATGATGCCGCGGCGGGCGCGGGAGACGCGATGGCGTTCAGCGGAGCTGGGTCGCTCGTCGCCAGTCGGCGCACATCGTTGGCGATCGCGTTGGCGTCGAGCTGCACGGAATCCAGCAACTGCAACGCCTGATGCCCGGCGTCGGTGGGGGCGCCGGTAACGCGGCCGGTGGTGGCCAGGGCGTCGTCCAGTTCGCGCGCGGCATCGCTGGCCGTGGGGGCCTCGACGTCCGCCTCGGCCAGCAGGCGGTCAATCTCGTCGCCAGCTAATTGCGACAACAGATCGTCCGTGCCCGCCAGGGCCGGTGCAGGTGCGTTCAGTGGATCGGGCAGGCTGGTGTCGGCCTTGCCCATGCGAGCTCCCTTCGCGTAAGTCGACAAGATCAACATCGGCCACAACCGGGGGTGGCTCGCGTGATGCCTGCGGCGCGTCCTGCGCTCTTATCGGACGTGTTGCCCGCCGCGCATCGTAACGCGACGCCAAACCCCGGGCAAACCCCGCGGAAACCCGTTCCGCGGCAGCGCCGGTGGCCCTTCACACTACTGCCGTCACCCAATCGCGGTTCGCGAAACTTCGACCCGGCTCATGCGTGTAACAAGCGATGGCGAAGAGAGAGTGGACAGTGAATAGTGGACAGTAAATGCATTGCAGCGAAATCACTGCCTTGCTGGCGGTGGGGACGACGGAGATCGCGAGTGCCTTCTTCACGGCCCACTATCCACAGCCCATCGCCCACTCTTCTTAACCCCTCATCGGCCGCAACTTTATGCCTCTTGACGGAAACCCTACTTTAAAAGTATACTTTCCCGCCTTTTGTAAGGCCGGGCAGTAGGGGTTTGGGCGAGAGGCTGACAACGCGGTGAAGACCGCAAAGGAGCCGAGGGCAACGTGGCCAAGACATCGAAAAACAGGACCGTCCCGTCATCCGGCAAGAGCAAGGGCAAATCACGCCCCGTCGCTGTTGCCAAACCCAAACTCAAAAAGGCCGCAGCCAAGCCCGCCAGTAAGCCCACGCCCGCCCGCAGTAAGGCCAAGCCCCTGGTAAAGTCGAAGCCGGCCACCAAGCCGGTGGCGAAGGCCACGACGAAGTCGGCCAAGGTGGCTAAGTCAGCCAAGCCCATGCTAGTGGTCCGCAAGGCGGTGACCGCCGTCACCGCTACGAAGCCGACCACCGGCGCAATCGTCAAAACCGTTACCGCCAGCAAGGTCGCCGTCGCGACCACCAAGGGCACGGCGATCATCGCGAAAGCGACCAAGGCCGTCATCGCCAAGGCCAGCGCGGTCGCCAAGCCGATCATCGCGCCACTGGTCGAGGCCAAGCCCGAGAAGGTCAAGAAAAAGCTGCCCCCCGAGCCGGCCTACCGCCCGCCGTTGCAGGAATCGGTGCCCACCAACGGCAAGCCGCGCAAGAACCAGGCCGGTCTGCTGACCAAGGAACTGGAACACTTCCGCGATTTGCTGATCGAGAAGCGCCGTGAGATCGTCGGCGACATGAGCAGCATGGAACGCGAGGCCCTGCGATCCGGTGGCGGTGGCCTGTCGTCACTGCCCGTCCACATGGCCGACATGGGCACCGACAACTACGAGCAGGAGTTCACGCTCGGCCTGGTCGAAAAGGACCGCAACCTCCTGCGCGAGATCAACGCCGCGCTGGCCAAGATTCAGAACGGCACCTACGGCCTGTGCGAAGGCACCGGCAACCCGATCAGCAAGGCCCGCCTTGAGGCCCAGCCGTGGGCGCGGTTCTCGATCGAACACGCCCGGCAGATGGAACGCCAGCGGGGCATTCGGTAGGGCGAGGCGCGGTCACGTGTGACGTGATCGGCCCGACGACTGGCGAGTTCCGTCGGCAGGGCAAGGCTAGTGCGCGAGCGCCGCGTCAGTTGTCATCCCGATGGGAGCCTTGGCGACCTGAGGGATCGCCCAAGGCCGAGAACCGTCCGTAGCTCGAGATCCCTCAGGTCGCCTTAGGCTTCCTTCGAGATGACCCTGTCGCGTTGATGACGCGGCCGCCCATTGGGGCTTTGCTCGCGACATAAGATCGCCCTCACCCAGCCGCTCTCAAAGCAGGCGGGAGAGGGGGCGGAAAGAACAATTCTCTGATCCAAATGCACCCGTCCCTACGCGCTAATCTCTATTCGCCTGCCGCCTGGGCGCGGTTCTTGGTGACATGCGCGATCGGGCTGACGATCGACCTGGTAACGAAGGTCTGGGCGTTTGGCCGGCTGGCGGAATCGGTGGTGTGGGACGAGACGGGCCGCGTGCACGTGTTTGCCCGCGATGCGATCCAGTTCATCCCCGGCTGGCTGCACTTCGAGGCCGTCGCCAACCAGGGGGCGGTCTTCGGCATCGGGCAGGGGCAGCGCTGGCTGTTCCTGATCGTGTCGGCGGGCGCGATCGGGCTGCTGACCTACCTGTTCCTGCAAAGCGGCCGGGCGCGGTTCTACCAGATCGTGTTGGGCATGCTGCTGGCGGGCGTGCTGGGCAACATGTACGACCGCATGGTGCACGGCTTCGTGCGCGACATGTTCCACGTCTTCCCGGACATGCAATGGCCGGCGTTCGTGCAGAACGCGCTGTCGTTCATCCCGTACTTCCGCGGGCCGATCTTCCCCTGGATCTTCAACGTCGCCGACAGTTTTCTGTGTGTGGGCGTGGCGATCTCGATCGTCTATAGCTTCCGCGCGCAGGGGACCGACGCGACCGAGCCCGGCGACGACCGCACGCAGGACGCCAAGGTTGCCGACGCCAAACCGCAGGCGTAACCTGCCGTGGCGATGACGCCTGATCCCAATCTCATCGATGCTGAATTCATCCGCCGGGCGATCGGCCTGGCGCAATCCGCGCGTGGGCGGGTCGAGCCCAACCCCATGGTGGGGTGCGTGATCGTGAAGGATGGCCGGATCATCGGCCAAGGTTGCCACCAGCAGTACGGCGGCCCACACGCCGAGCCGAACGCGCTGGCGGCCTGCAGTGAATCCCCCACCGGCGCGACGGCGTACGTGACGCTCGAACCTTGCTGTCACCTGAACAAGCAAACGCCACCGTGCGCGCCGCGCGTGATCGCCGCGGGCATTGCTCGCGTGGTCTACGGCTGTCTGGACCCGAACCCTGACGTGAACGGCCGCGGCGTTGCGATGATGCGCCACGCCGGTGTGCAGGTCGACGGACCGGTGCTGGAGGCCGCGTGCAAGCAGTTGATCGCCCCGTTCATCGCGCGGACGATGTTGCGGCGACCCTACGTAACGCTGAAGTGGGCCGAGACCGCCGACGGCCACGTGGCCGCCGCCACTGGCGAACCGCGGTTAAAGATCACCGGGCCGGTTGCGGATCGGGTCGTTCACGCGCTGCGGGCCCGCTGTGATGCGATCGCGGTCGGCACGAATACCGTGCTGGCCGACGACCCATTGCTGACCGCCCGCGACGTATCGCCAGCCCGACCGCTGTTGCGCGTGGTGCTGTCGAACACGTTGAAACTGCCGATCGAAAGCCGGCTGGTCGCGTCGGCGGGCGAGCATGCGGTGATCGTCTTCTGTGCCCAGTCCGCCGCCGACACCGCGCCGCGGACGGTCGCGGAACTGCAACAGCGGGGCGTCGAAGTCATCGCGTTACCAACGCGCGATGAGAACCGATTCTCGTTTGCCGATGTGCTGACGACGTTGCATGCCCGCCGGGTGACTCACTTGCTGATCGAGCCCGGCCCAACGCTCGCCCGCCACATGATTCCGCGGAACCAGGTGGACCGGATCTGGGTCTTCCGATCGCGCGCCGCGATGATTGAAACGCGCGGCCTGCCCGCCAGCCCGATACCGGCTGACTACGCGTTGACGGGCCAATGTGAGTTGGGCAGCGACCTGTTGAGCGAGTACCTGAACCCCCACAGCGCCGCGTTTTTCGCGGCCGATCCTTCCGCGGATTTGCGATTGGCTGGTGGCGAGGGGTGAGGATCATCCGTTCGTTCTGGCGCCAAGGACGCCAAGACGCCAAGGCCGCCAAGGAAGAAATGAGAGTTATAATTGCTGTAGCCGTGACGCCTGCGTCGCGGCTACGAACTGCGTATCCGTAGCGGCCTCAACACAACATCCGTCTTCCCCGCTTCATCCTCTTGGCGTTCTTGGCACCTTGGCGTCCTTGGCGCGAAACGAACTGCAAGAACTCAACCCCGTTGCGCCCATCCCACCTCAATCGCGCAGCGCAACCGTAGAGATGGATAGCGTGCTCTTTGACAACCGAATAGGAGAGAAGCGGAACCCCATCCACTCCATCGCGATCAGGCGATGGTGCAGAATGGTGCATAATGGTGCACGATTTCGCGTTTCCGCTTACCCAAACCGCCGCCGCGGCCTAGCGATTCGATCGACCGGCTTCTTCGCGGTCCTTCGCGTTCTCTTCCTCTTCAACCAGACGCGCAACTACGGCTGCGCCACGTGCAGCACCGCCTTACCGACAAATTTCCGATCCGTCAGTGCCGCGGTGATCTCGCCGACCTTTTCCCAGTTCTCCTCGATCTCGATCTGGGGTTTCAGCTTGCCCTGCGACACGAGCGTCGCCAGGCGGCGCAGGCCGTCGCCGGCGGTTTCGATGGCGAATTCTTTGAAGAGGATGAAGCCGTACAGCGACGCGCCACCGGTGCCGTAGAACTTCTGCGCGTTGATCGTCACGTCGCCACCCGCGGTCGTGCCGAACGTGACGCAGGTGCCGGCCGGGGCCAGCATCGCCAGCACCTTGCCGAAGTGCGGGCCACCGACGGAATCGATGACCAGGTTGAACGGCCCATGCTCGGCCGCTGCCGACGGATCGCCACCGACGATCACGTGGTCGGCCCCGCTTCGCCGCACGACGGCCTCGCGATCGGCCCCACGCACGGTGGCGACGACGGTCGCGCCCGACAGCTTGGCGAGTTGGATCGTGAAGTCGCCAGTGCCACCGGTCGCGCCGGTCACGAGCACCTTCCGGGCCAAAATCGACCCACCCTTGCCCAGCGACAACAACCCGGTCAACCCCGCGACCGGCAGCGTCGCCGCGGCCGCGAACGACACGTCATCTGGAATCTCCGCCAGCTGGTTCGTCGGCACCGCGACCCGCTCGCCCCACGAGCCCAACAGCAGCAACCCCACCACACGGCTGCCCACCTTCGGCCCGCTACCGTCGGCCGCGGCTTGTTCGACCACGCCCGCCAAGTCCCACCCCGGCCGCCGGCCCGCGGGGGCGGTCATGCTGTATCGCACCTCGCCACGGTTGACGGAGAAAGCATGCACCCGCACCACCGCCTGGCTGGGCAACGGCTGGGGGTCTTCGACGGTCTTGATGACCAAACGTTCGGGGACGGCAGGATCGACGACGACGGCTCGATTGGACATGACGTTTCTCCTCCGTGTATGCGAGACGAAAGATCCCGCTGACGCCTACAGCACCTCGACCGCCCTCGGATAGCTCCCCAGCACCGTCAGCTGAAGGCAGTGTGCCTTGGCGGCGTTGATGGCCTTCTGCATGGCGGGGTCGTCGGCGTGGCCTTGGGCGTCGATGAAGAAGTAGTATTCCCAGTTTACCTTTTTGCTGGGGCGCTTCTCGATGTCGGTCAGGTTGATGCCGCTGTCGCGAAAGACGTCCAGCACCTCGGCGAGCGCGCCGGGCTTGTGGGCGGTGGTGAACATAATGGCGGTCTTGTCGTCACCCGTTCGCCTCGCGGGCTCGCGGCTGATGATGAAGAAGCGCGTGACGTTGTCGGGGTTGTCCTCGATGTTCTCGAAGAGGATCGCCAGGCCGTGCACCTCGGCGGCCAGGCGGCTGCCGATCGCGGCGACGCCGGGCATGGTGGCGGCCATCTCGGCGGCACGGCCGGTGCTGGCGGCGGCTTGGGTGTCGCGGTCTTTCGCTGTCGCGCCCAGGAAGTTGCGGCACTGCGTGAAGGCCTCGGGCTTGCTGTAGATCGTCTTGATCTTCTCCCACGGGTCGCGCGCCAGCAGGTTGTGGTGGACGTTGATCAGGACCTCGGCGCAAATCTTCGCTGATGAAGACAGGAACGCGTCGAGCGTGTCGACGACGCCGCCATGGATGCTGTTCTCGACCGGCACCAGGCCGTAGTCGATGTGGCCGCGCATCACCTCTTCGAAGACGGCGGGGATGTCGGTCAGCGGCACGTAGTCGACGCTGTGACCGAACTTGCCCACGCTGGCCTCGTGGCTGAACGTGCCGTGCGGCCCGAGGAAGCCGATCTTCAACGGCCGCTCGAGCGCGAAGCTGCCGCTCATCAACTCGCGGTAGACCGCCTCCAGCGACCGGTTGCTCAGCGGGCCCTTGTTCAGCGACCGCACCTTTTCCAGCACCGCCTTCTCGCGGTCGGGCGCGTAGATGGGGGCGTTGCTCTGGGCCTTCACCTTGCCCACCTCCACGACGACCTTGGCGCGCTCGTTCAGCAGGCGCACGATTTCGTTGTCGAGCTGGTCGATCTGCTGTCGCAGCGGCGCAAGGTCGGATTCGGCGGGCATAGCGGGCGGTTGTATCGGCGGGGTGGGGGCGTGTAAAGGCGGCGGGACCGACCGCTAACGCCATGCCCAACAGGCCTTCTTCGCAAGGCTGCCGCGGACGATCCGGCCGTTGGTCGACAAATTGCCTCTCTTGATGGTGACCGGCGGCCACCCGTGGTCTTCACGTCCGCCGTCGTACTGGAAAAGGGCCGTTCGTTGCCGGCAACGCGTCCTTCGTTGCCGGCAACAGACGGCCCGTTTCCGGCAACGCAAGGGGCCACAGTGTTTGGTAGTGGGTCAGTTTCGACACCTTCCCCCGTGGCACGCGTTTTCAACCCGTGTCTTCGCCCCAGAACACGGGTTGGAAACCCGTGCCACTTCAAACTGACCCACTACCCAGTGTTTCGCGAGACCGTCGAACTTCAGGCGAATAACGCCATTTCATACCGCCCCCACGTCCGAAATTAACGCACTTATCCACAGCCTGCCGATAACGCGCATGAGGGCCGCTGTGGTTCTCGGAAAGCAATGACCTAACATGCCGACCTCACAAGCCAGTCCCCCGATCGTCACCCAGGCGGCCGCCACGCAGCCGGCTGCGGAGATGGTCACGTTGCCCGACCATTGGCCGGCGCAGATCGACATCCTCAAAGGGTGCGAGACGATGAGCACCGGCGCCGCCACGCTGCTGGTGATCGCCGGCATCGTCTACCTGCTGTACGGGTTCGCGTTCTTCAAGTGGCTGGTGATGCTGAACGCCGCCGTGCTGGGGGCGCTGGTGGGGCTGAAGATCGGTCACGCCTACGACGCGGCCATCCCGTGCGCGATCGTCAGCGGCTTCCTGGCGGCGGCCATCACGTGGCACAGCATGAAGTACTCGGTCGCCATCATGGGCGGCATCTTCGGGGCCGTGCTGGGGGCCAGCCTGTGGCACGCGTTCGACTTAGACGCCCAGTACGCCTGGAGCGGGGCGGGCATGGGCTTAATCCTGTTCGGCCTGCTGGCGTTCATCGTCTTCCGCGAATCGCTGATGATGTACATGAGCCTGCAGGGCAGCGTGATGCTGGTCTTCGGCATCCTCGGGTTGATCTACAAGTTGAACGACGTCGGCCCGGTCATCACCAACAAGGCGACCGTCACCCCGTTCCTGCTGCCGCTGGCGATCTTCATCCCGGCGATCGTCGGGATCATCTACCAACAGCAGACGACGCCGGTTGTCCCCGCGGGTGGAGCACCGCCACCGGGTGGAGTGCCAGCGGTGAAGAAGTAGGCAACCGCGAAGACGCGGGGGCGCGAAGGTAAAGGAAGAGAAGGGAGCGACCGGTGGGTCGCTCCCTTCGTTCGTTTCACACCGTGACATCCCGATGGGAGCCTTAGAGCGGCTCTCCCTCAGGTGTAGCGTGTCATCCCGATGGGAGCGGTAGCGACCTGAGGGATCTCGAATTAGAGACGGCTCTCGACAGTGGCGATCCCTCGGGTCGCTTCCGCTCCCGCTCGGGATGACAGGGTTGCGGGCCAGACGCTACACCCGAAGTTGAGCCGCTCTAGCGACCTGAGGGATCTCGGTCGGCCAAACAGCGTCTTTCACGACTTCTTCGACGCGAAATCCTTCATGAACTGCGCCAGCGCCTGACACCCTTCGACCGGCATCGCGTTGTAGATGCTGGCGCGGATACCGCCGACGGTGCGGTAGCCTTTCAGGCCGACCATGTCCTGCCTGGCGGCGGTCTTCACGAACTCGTCGGTCAGTTCCTCGCTGGGCAGGCGGTAGGTGACGTTCATGTGGCTGCGCTGGTCCCGCACGCTGACCGTGCCGGTGTAGAAGCCGTTGCTGTCGTCGATCGTGTCGTAGATCAACCCGGCCTTCTTCGCGTTCGTCTTCTCCATCGCCGCCAGCCCGCCTTGGGCTTCCAGCCAGCGGAAGACTTCCAGCAGGATGTAGACGCCGAAGGTGGGGGGCGTGTTGATCATGCTCTTGTTGTCGGCCTGGTCCTTGAAGCTCCAGAGCTTGCTCGGCACCTTCTTCTGCGTGGCGTACAGGTCCTTCCGCACGATGGCGAGCACGAGGCCGCTGGGCCCGAGGTTCTTCTGTGCGCCGCCGTAAACCAAGGCGCAGTCGTTCACCGGGTGCGGGCGACTCATGAACTCGCTGCTGGCGTCGACGATGAGGTTCGGGTGCTTCGGCCAGGTCGGCAGGCGGTGGCCGTGCACGGTTTCGTTCGAACAGACGTGGAAGTAGTCGGCGTCGCTGGAAAGCTTCCACTCGCTTGGCAGCGGGCTGTGGTCGAAATTGCTCGCCTCGCTGCTGGCGACGTTGGTCACCTTGCCGAGGTCCTTGGCGGCGCCGATGGCCTTCTTGCTCCACTCGCCGCTGACGAGGTAGTCGGCGTTGGTGTTCAGGAAGTTCATCGGGATGAGCGTGAACAGCGCCGTCGCGCCGCCCTGCAGGAAGACGACGTCGTGCGCATCGCCCAGATTCAGCAGCTTCTTACAGCGGGCGATCGCCTCGTCCATCACGCCATCGAATTCCTTCCCACGATGGCTGACCTCGGCGATGCCGAATCCTTTACCCTGATAATCCAGCAACGCGGCGGCGGACTTTTCCAGCACCTCGGTAGGCAACATCGCGGGGCCGGCGGAGAAGTTGAAGATGCGGTGAGACATAGGGTTTGTTGTTTCGTAAAGAGTCGTGATCCGGTCCCTCTCCCGGTACTCCGGGGGAGGCTAGGTGGGGGTGATTTCGAAATGGCTGCTGGCGTGTCGCGGCAGTTCGAAATCACCCCCACCCTAACCCTCCCCCGGCGTACCGGGAGAGGGGACAATTCTAAGCCGCGGCCCATTCCTTGTTCAGGTAGGCGACGATCTTCGGAGCCGTCACATCAAAGTCGGGGATCGCGGCGCCTTCATAGCTTACGCGACCCGCGTAGCCGCCTGCTTTCAAAACTTGGAAGAAGGGCTTGTAGTCCGACTTGCCCGACAGCCCCGGCGCCACGCGGCCTTCCTTGTCGGCGACGTGGACGTGCTTGATCCACGGCATGGCGGCACGCAGGTTCTCCAGCGGTTCGTCCTCCAGCCAGAAGTGGTAGCTGTCGACCAAACACTGAAAGTTCGGGTGGTCCACCTCGCGCACGTAGGTCATGCCCTCAGCGACGCTGTTGATGATGTTCGTTTCACCGCGGTTGAGCGGCTCAACCACGATCGTCACGTTGTGTTCCTTGGCGGCCGGCATGCCGTTGCGCAGGAAGCGGATGATCTGCTCGCGAGCGGTGTCGCGGCTGAAGCCATCCGGCACCATGCGGGCGGCGCCGGAACCGAAGACGACCGTGCGGATGCCCAACTCGCCGCTGCGCTTTAGGACGGTGTCGAGGTACGACTTCAACGCCGCCGCGTCGGCCGAATCACCGACGATGGGCAGCGAACCGGGCACGAGGCTGTTCATGGCCAGGATGGGCAACGCGGTGGTCGCTGCACGTTCGCGGCCGTTCCACTCGGCGTCGGGGGACTGGCCTTTCATTAACGATTGGACGTTCTCTTCGATGTAGTCGAACCCGGCCGCCTTGGCGGCGGGGGACTTTTCGATGCTGGTGCAGATCCCGAATTCCATGGCGGACCCTTTCGTCGCTGAGATCGTGAAGCGGCAAAAGATACGGCAAGCGTCCGGACGATGCCAGCGCGGTCCGGGCGCTGCCGGATGCGCATCGAAGTCGTACGATCAACGTCGATGTCCGACCGACCTACGCTCGTCCTCTTCCCGGGCCTTGGCGCCAACGAACGCTTCTGGGACCGCCAGCGCGGCATCCCCGCCGACATCGTCGTGCCAAGGTGGATCAAGCCGGAACGCCGCGAGACGCTGGTGCACTACTGCGAGCGCATGGCCGAGTTCGTGCCGCGCGGCGTCGATCGGTTGTACGTGGGTGGAAGCTCGTTCGGTGGCATGGTGGCGCTGGAGGTCGCGCGGCTGGTGTCGCCGAGCGCCCTGCTGTTGATCGCCAGTTGCTATCGCGCCGCCGAGTGTCGCGGGCTGTGGATGGCGCCGATCGCGCCGTGGATTCCGAAGTTCGTCTTCGGCCTGATGCCGCTGATCCCCGTGCCGCCCGGGGCGTTGGGCAAGGTGCCACCGGAACTGATGCAGTGGGCACCCGGCGCGATTCGGCAATGGAACTTCGAGGGACATCTGAGCTGTCCCGTCCACCACATCCACGGCGAGTATGACTGGATGATGCCACTGCGCCGGCTCAGCCGCAGGCCCGACACGATCATCCGCGGTGGGCACCTCATCCACCTGCTGCAGGCGGAAGAGATCAACACATTCCTCACGCGGCACGTGACCACGTCCCCCGGGTAGCACGGGCGGCTCGCCCGTGGAGCCCCGGTACTCCGGGGTGTCGGGCCGTACTCGGCCCGAGGTAAAGAGCGCAAGCGATCTTCTCTTTGGTCACCTCGGCAGTCCCTTCGCTTGCGCGATTGCTGATTCGGACGGAGTACCGTCCGATGTGTCGGCGTACCGACACCATGGGCGAGCCGCCCATGCTATGATGAAGACTGCGCGGGATCGCCAGCGTTGGGACGTTAGAGCATTTTCATTTCATCTGTAGCGGTCGAGAAACGTTGTCATCCCGAAGGGAGCGGTAGCGACCTGAGGGACCTCCCAACGACGAAGGTGTGTCCGTCGGTCTAGATCCCTCAGGTCGCTACCGCTCCCTTCGGGATGACACGCTAGAGCTGAAGTGAAAATGCTCTATCCCACCAGTTCCCCCTCCACCACCTTCGCCCCGTGCTC
Source organism: Tepidisphaeraceae bacterium (assembly GCA_035998445.1). Lineage (NCBI taxonomy): Bacteria > Pseudomonadati > Planctomycetota > Phycisphaerae > Tepidisphaerales > Tepidisphaeraceae > Tepidisphaeraceae bacterium. The sequence continues at coordinate 45,862 of DASYHQ010000064.1, forward strand.
GAACACGAAGTCGTGCTTCGCCGGGTCGACATCGATACGGATCGTGTCTCCCTCGGCGAACGAGCCCGACAGGATGCGCCCGGCCAGCGGGTTCTCGATGCGCTGCTGGATCACGCGCTTCAGCGGGCGAGCGCCGAACGCCGGGTCAAAGCCCTCGTCGGCGAGCAACGCCTTGGCCTCGTCGCTCAGGACGAGCGTCAGGCCGCGCTGGGCTAAGCGTTTGTGCAGGTTGGCCAGCTGCACGTCGACGATGCGCGTCAGCTGGGCCTTGTCCAGCGGGTGGAAGATGATCGTCTCGTCCACGCGGTTCAGGAACTCGGGACGGAACGATACCTTCAGCACGTCGCGGACGGCCGCCTCGATCTCCCACTGCTCGGCGCCTTGCGTCGTCAGCTGTTGGATGCGGTCGGAGCCGAGGTTGCTGGTCATCACGATCACGGTGTTCTTGAAATCCACCGTGCGGCCCTGGCCGTCGGTCAGTCGGCCGTCGTCCAGCACCTGCAGCAGCACGTTGAAGACGTCGCGGTGCGCCTTCTCGATCTCGTCGAACAAGATCACGCTGTACGACTTACGCCGCACGGCCTCGGTGAGCCGACCCCCTTCTTCATAGCCCACGTAGCCGGGCGGCGCGCCGATCAGGCGGGCGACGCTGTGCTGCTCCATGAACTCGCTCATGTCGATGCGCACCATCGCGTTCTCATCGTCGAACAGGAACTCGGCCAGCGACTTGCACAGTTCCGTCTTACCAACGCCCGTGGGGCCCAGGAACATGAAGCTACCGATCGGCCGATTCGGATCGCCGAGGCCCGCACGGTTGCGACGGACAGCGTCGGAGACGGCGCGCACGGCCTGCGTCTGACCGATGACGCGCTCGCCGAGTCGGTCCTCCATCTTCAGCAGTTTCTCGCGCTCGCCTTCCAGCATGCGCGTGACCGGCACGCCGCTCCAACGCGAAACGACCTCGGCGATCTCGTCGGCGGTCACCTCGTCCTTCACCAAGGCATTGCCGTCGCTGCTCATCTCGTGGACGCGCGTCTCGGCCTCGGTCAGCTTGGACTTCAGGTCGCGCAGCTCGCCGTACTGTATGCGGGCGGCCACTTCCCAGTTGCCGGCGCGCTGGGCGTTATCCAGCTCGACCTGCTTCTGGTCGATCTGGTTGCCGATGGATTTGATGGCGTCCATCGCGCCCTTCTCGCTTTCCCAGCGCGTCGTAAACTGCGTGTTGCGCTCCTGTAGCTCGGCCAGTTCCCGCTCGGCCTTTTCGACCTGCGCTTTGGACGCCGGGTCCTTCTCACGCCGCAGGGCTTCCAACTCGATTTGAAGCTGCATCATGCGGCGGCGGATCTCATCGAGTTCCGCGGGCATGCTGTCGTTCTCGATGCGCAGGCGCGAGGCGGCCTCATCAACGAGGTCGATCGCTTTATCAGGCAGAAAGCGGTCGCTGATGTAGCGGTCGCTCAGCGTGGCGGCGCTGACGATCGCGCCGTCGGTGATGCGCACGCCGTGGTGCGTCTCGTAGCGCCCCTTCAGGCCACGCAGGATGGCGATGGTGTCCTCCACCGTTGGCTCGCCCACCAGCACAGGTTGAAAGCGGCGTTCGAGGGCGGCGTCCTTCTCGATGTACTTGCGGTACTCGTCGAGCGTGGTCGCGCCGATCGTGCGCAGCTCGCCGCGCGCCAGCGCTGGCTTGAGCAGGTTGCCGGCGTCCATGCTCCCCTCGGCCTTGCCGGCGCCCACGACCGTGTGCAATTCGTCGATGAACAGGATGACCTGCCCCTCGGCCTGCTGTACTTCCTTGATGACCGCCTTCAGCCGGTCCTCGAATTCGCCGCGATACTTCGCACCAGCGATGAGAGCGCCCATGTCGAGCGCGACGATCTTCTTGTTAGCCAGCACCGCAGGCACGTCACCGTTCAGCATGCGGATGGCCAAGCCTTCGACGATCGCGGTCTTGCCGACGCCCGGCTCGCCGATCAGCACGGGGTTGTTTTTCGTGCGCCGGCTCAGCACCTGCATCGTGCGGCGGATCTCTTCGTCGCGCCCGATGACGGGGTCGATCTTCCCTAGCCGAGCCATCTCCACCAGATCGCGGCCATAACGCTCCAGGGCCTGATACTTGTCCTCGGGGTTCTGGTCCGTCACGCGCTGCCCGCCACGCACGTCTTTCAAAGCAGACAGGATCGTGTTGTAGTCGATCGCGTTGACCGAGAGGATTTCCTTCGTCTCGCTCTTCACGCTCGCCAGCGACAGCAGCAAATGTTCGGTTGAGACGTACTCGTCCTTCAACCGGTCGGCCTGCTTCTGCGCGTCGCTGAAGACGTCCTGCAGGGTGCGGCTCATGCCGAGCTGCGTGCCGGTGGCGCTGGGCAGGCGGTTCAGTTCGGCATCGATGATGCTCGACACCCGGCCCACGTTCGCGCCCACCTTCTGCAGCAACGGTCGCACGACGCCATCGGTCTCGCCGAGCAGCGCCGCCAGCAGGTGAAGGGGCAACACTTCGGCGTTGTTCCGCTGCTGCGCCAGTTCCTGTGCGCGTGCGACGGCCTCTTGAGCTTTCACGGTCAGTTTATCGAATCGCATGTCGGGGTAAGAGCAACGGTCGTGCCAGAATGTCCTAGTCGCACACCGTGCTAATCGGGGGATGTACGGGCACTTACGGACGTGCGTTTGCGGGGCGGTCTGCGCTCGACTGCAAGAGTGGCAGTGGAGCGAAGGTTGGCGCAGAAAGTGGCAAACGAGTGGGCTCCAACCGTGGCATGGGCGTCTCGCCCATGCGTGTGATGGGGCTGGCGGATTTGATTTGCTAGCGGCTGCGCGGCCGGAGCGATCTGCCACTAATCAAATCACTCTTGCTGTTCACACGCATGGGCGAGACGCCCATGCCACGGTAAATGCACGCTGCTCCTACGCCACCGGCGCTTGCTGGGCTTGGTCGACGGCGGCGGCGATGCCGTGGGTCCAGGGTTGGCCGTGGCCGGTGAGGACGATCTGGGCGTCGGTGGCGCGCAGGCGGTTCAGGCTGTGCTTCGCCTGATCGCTGTGGGCGGTGGCGCCGCGGGCGACCACGCGCGGGCCGGTGCGGCCGGTGTAGGGGTCCAGCAGCACGAACGCGTCGCCGGCGAACAGGACGTTACGGTCGGACAGGAACAGCGCGCTGTGCCCGATCGTGTGCCCGGGCGAGAAGACAACCTGCGGCCGGCCGGGCACGGAGAGCGTGTCGCCGTCCTTGTAGGCGTTGATGCTCTTGATCGGCTCCGAGCTCAGCATGCCCCACCAGACGAACGACGCCATCGCCGCGCTGCACGCCGGCCGCCAGGCGTAGTAGAGGCGGCTCTTCTCGTGCTCGTAGCTCAGCGGGTGCTTGGTGATCGGCCGTTCTTCTTCATGCGCGTAGACCGGAATGCCGAGCTTGGTTCGGGCGCGCTCGGCGAAGCCCACATGGTCGAAGTGCGCGTGCGTCAACACGATGGCTTTGATGTCCGACAGCGACCGCCCGAGTTGCGTCAAAGCCATCTGTAAAGAATCCCACGACGCCGGCAACCCGGCATCCACGATCGTCAGGCCCTCGTCTTCCTCGACGATGTACCAGTTAACGTACGAGTCTTCGATCCGATGAACGCCGGGCGCTACGTTGGGGGTAAACATGGTGCCCGTGGGCTTGCATGATGCGTGCCAGCGGGGTCGCGGTATTGGGTGTTCTGATGAGGCTGATTACGCGCCAAGAGCGCCAAGGCGCCAAGGACGCCAAGGTCGGAAAGAGAAGTTGAAGGGGATCTCTCTTGGCGCTCTTTCCTTGGCGCCTTGGCGTTCGTTCTGTTTTGTTAGAGCGTGTTAGGCACTTTCGGGGTCAGTAACGCAGGCGTGCGACGCTGGGTGCCACGGTTTGGTACTCCAAGCCGTGCCGGTACACGCAGACACGGCTTGGAGTACCAAACCGTGGGCACCCAAGCCAGTTTCTGAGCTGGAAAGTGCATAACACGCTCTAGAGGCTCTTAGCTTGTCCAAGCTGTGATGCGGTCGCGGCTGCCTTACCGTGGCATGGGCGTCTCGCCCATGCGTGTGGATTGGAATGGGAGGTTTTATTTGTGGCGTACCGCGCTGACCGAGGCGCTAAAACCAATCTTGTCGTCTGGCCTCATCGCGAGCATGGGCGAGACGCCCATGCCACGGTTGGAGTGGCCGCGGTCTCAACCTTCTAACGCTCTCTCGAGAACAATGAGCTGCGCGGCGTTCCATGGAGGCACAGGCCAAACTCTTGATTTCCTTGGCGCTCCTGGCCGCCTTGGAGGTCTTGGCGCGCATCACCGCGGCGCAGTCGGCTCTTCGCTATCGCAGGCGGGTCTTTAAAGCACGGCACCCCATCGGATGTCTCGCACGGCAGAGGAACGTCCGATGCAAGATGTGATACGAATCGTGATTAAACCGCGCGCTCGTCATCCTGAGAGGGTGTTTACTAAGTCGGCTGGGTCTGCTCCGGCCGTGGCATGGGCGTCTCGCCCATGCTGTCGGATTGGAACGAAGGCCATTATTTGGGCATGTTGCGCC